>NZ_JBSGZI010000012.1:72772-112558 GCF_053610945.1 Streptomyces sp. NPDC054849 | reverse complement strand
GTCCCGAAGCCCCGTCCTGGCACCGGGCGGTGGCGGCCGCGGAGGCCTTCCGGTCGGACCCGCCGGACGGGCAGGCCGACTGCTTCGGCTGCGGCCTGGAGCGGACGCCCGCCACCGGGCTGCGCCCCGGACCCGCCTCGAACCCCTGCGGGGCCGGAAGCGACGAAGGGGGCGGAACGGCCGACCGGCCGTCCCGCCCCCTTCACCGCCGAGCGTGCCCGCAGGGCTAGCGGCGGGCCTGGAGGAGGACCTCCAGTTGTTCCTCGCGGGCCTGGGCCGCCACGAAGAGCAGTTCGTCGCCGGGCTCCAGGGTCTCCTCGCCGTGCGGCGTGAGGACCCGGTTGCCCCGGATGATCGTGACCAGCGAGGTGTCCTCGGGCCAGGTGATCTCGCTGATCTGGGTGCCCGCGACCGAGGAGTCGGCCGGCAGGGTCAGCTCGACGAGGTTGGCGTCGCCGTGGCTGAAGCGCAGCAGGCGCACCAGGTCGCCGACGCTGACGGCCTCCTCCACAAGGGCCGACATCAGGCGCGGCGTGGAGACCGCGACGTCCACGCCCCAGGACTCGTTGAAGAGCCACTCGTTCTTCGGGTTGTTGACGCGGGCCACCACGCGCGGCACCCCGTACTCCGTCTTGGCGAGCAGCGAGACGACGAGGTTGACCTTGTCGTCACCGGTCGCCGCGATGACCACGTTGCAGCGCTGGAGCGCCGCCTCGTCCAGCGAGGTGATCTCGCAGGCGTCGGCCAGCAGCCACTCGGCCTGCGGCACCCGCTCCACCGAGATGGCGGTCGGCGCCTTGTCGACCAGGAGCACCTCGTGGCCGTTCTCCAGCAGTTCGCCCGCGATGGAGCGGCCCACCGCGCCTGCCCCGGCGATCGCGACCCTCATGCGTGTGCCTCCTCAGGCCCCTCGGCGAACGCCGCCTCGACCTTGTCGATGTCGTCCGTGCGCATCATCACGTGGACGAGGTCGCCCTCCTGCAGGACCGTCGCCGACGTGGGCAGGACGGCCTCGCCCAGGCGGGTGAGGAAGGCGACGCGGACGCCGGTCTCCTCCTGGAGCTTGCTGACCTTGTGCCCGATCCAGGCGGTGGAGGTGTGCACCTCGGCGAGCTGCACGGCGCCGCTCGGGTCACGCCACAGCGGCTCGGCGCCCGACGGCAGCAGCCGGCGCAGCATCTGGTCGGCGGTCCACCGCACGGTGGCGACGGTGGGAATGCCGAGACGCTGGTAGACCTCGGCGCGCTTGGGGTCGTAGATACGGGCGGCGACGTTCTCGACGCCGAACATCTCCCGGGCCACGCGGGCGGCGATGATGTTCGAATTGTCACCACTGCTGACGGCGGCGAAGGCGCCCGCGTCCTCGATTCCCGCCTCCCGCAGGGTGTCCTGGTCGAAGCCGACCCCGGTGACGCGGCGGCCGCCGAATCCGGCGCCGAGCCGGCGGAATGCGGTGGGGTCCTGGTCCACGACGGCGACCGTATGCCCCTGCTGTTCCAGGGTTTGCGCGAGGGCGGAGCCCACTCTTCCGCAGCCCATGATGACGATGTGCACGGCCGTCCTTCCGGCTGACAGCGACTCGCTGGTTCCCAGCCTCATTGCATGCTCTGGTTTAACAGGGTCTCAGACCATGGCCCAAGCTACACACGGGCGGTCACCGGTGGGGCCTCTTGCCGTGCAGTCGTGGTGCGCTCGGGGAGGAATTGCGGCGGGATTGCACGATGCGGGGGTGTGGGTTCGTCAGTCTGATTTCGAACGCTTACGATCCTCTGCGTGTCCAAACTGACCGACGTGCCCAAACGGATCCTGATCGGCCGGGCGCTACGCAGCGACCGCCTCGGTGAAACCCTCCTTCCCAAGCGGATCGCGCTTCCCGTCTTCGCATCCGACCCGCTCTCCTCCGTGGCGTACGCCCCCGGTGAGGTCCTGCTGGTCCTGTCGATCGCGGGCGTGTCGGCCTACCAGTACAGCCCCTGGATCGCCCTCGCGGTCGTCGTGCTGATGTTCACCGTCGTCGCGTCCTACCGCCAGAACGTCCGCGCCTACCCGAGCGGTGGCGGCGACTACGAGGTGGCCAACACCAACCTCGGGCCCCAGGCCGGCCTGACCGTGGCGAGCGCCCTGCTCGTCGACTACGTCCTGACCGTCGCGGTCTCGATCTCCTCCGGCGTCGAGAACCTCGGCGCGGCCGTGCACTTCGTCATCGAGCACAAGGTGCTCTCGGCGATCGTCATGATCTTGCTGCTCACGCTGATGAACCTGCGCGGCGTGAAGGAGTCCGGCAAGCTCTTCGCGATCCCGACGTATGTGTTCGTCGCCGCCGTCTTCATCATGATCTCCTGGGGTGCCTGGAAGGGCATCGTCCTCGACGAGAACATGACGGCGCCGACCGCCGACCTGGAGATCGAACCCGAGCAGCAGGGCCTGGCCGGCTTCGCGATGGTCTTCCTGCTGCTGCGCGCCTTCTCCTCCGGCTGCGCCGCCCTGACCGGCGTCGAGGCCATCAGCAACGGCGTACCCGCCTTCCGCAAGCCCAAGAGCAAGAACGCGGCGACCACCCTCGCCTACATGGGCGGCCTGGCGGTCACCATGTTCTGCGGGATCATCGGCCTGGCGATGGCCACCGATGTGCGGATGGCCGAGAACCCCGCCAATGACCTGCTGAAGGACGGAGTCCCGGTCGGCCCCGAATTCGTCCAGGACCCGGTGATCTCGCAGGTGGCCGAGGCCGTCTTCGGCAACGGCAGCTTCCTCTTCGTCCTGCTGGCCTCGGCCACCGCGCTGGTGCTGTTCCTGGCCGCGAACACCGCGTACAACGGCTTCCCGCTGCTCGGCTCGATCCTCGCCCAGGACCGCTACCTGCCGCGCCAGCTGCACACCCGCGGCGACCGGCTCGCCTTCTCCAACGGCATCGTGCTGCTCGCGGGCGCCGCCATACTGCTCGTCTGGATCTACGACGCGGACTCGACCAAGCTGATCCAGCTCTACATCGTCGGCGTGTTCGTCTCCTTCACGCTGAGCCAGATCGGCATGGTCCGGCACTGGAACCGCCACCTGAAGACGGAGCGCGACGTCGCGGCCCGCCGGCGGATGCACCGCTCCCGGGCCATCAACACCTTCGGCGCCTTCTTCACCGGCATGGTGCTGGTCGTCGTCCTCGCCACCAAGTTCACCCATGGCGCCTGGGTCGCCCTGCTCGGCATGGTGATCTTCTACGGCACGATGAGCGCGATCCGGAAGCACTACGACCGGGTCTCCGCGGAGATCGCCGCGGCCGAGGGCCCGAGCGACGACAGCGTGCGGCCTTCCCGCGTCCACTCGATCGTCCTGGTCTCCAAGGTCCACAAGCCCACGCTGCGCGCCCTGGCCTTCGCAAAGCTGACCCGCTCGGACACCCTGGAGGCGCTCAGCATCAGCGTCGACCCGGTCGAGACCAAGGCGCTGCGCGAGGAGTGGGACCGCCGCGGGATCAACGTCCCGCTCAAGATCCTCGACTCGCCGTACCGTGAGATCACCCGCCCGGTGGTGGAGTACGTGAAGGGCCTGCGCACCGAGAACCCGCGCGACGCGGTCAGCGTCTACATCCCGGAGTACGTCGTAGGCCGCTGGTACGAGCACCTGCTGCACAACCAGAGCGCGCTGCGGCTCAAGGGCCGGCTGCTCTTCACCCCCGGCGTGATGGTCACCTCGGTGCCCTACCAGCTGGAGTCCTCGGAGCTCGCCAAGAGGCGGGCGAAGAAGCGGGCCGAGTGGAACGCCCCGGGCGCGGTGCGCCGCGGACCGGTGGACACCTCGCGGGCGGCCCCGCGGCCCCCGAAGGAACCCACCGAGAAGGGCTGAGCCGAACAGACGGCGCCGAACAAGACGGCACCGAACAAGACGGCGCCGAACAGACGGCACGGAACGGGTGGCGCCGAACAGGTTGGTGAACGGCCGGACGAGATCCACGTAAACTGGTGGGTCGGTCGTCCGGCCGTTTTCCTTTTCAGTTTTTTGGAGTCTCCCCACCATGACGAGCGTCGAGCAGAACGAGAAGCAGTCACTGGTCGGGGAGGAATACGAGGTCGAGGTCGGCCCCGTCGCGCACGGAGGCCACTGCATCGCCCGTACGTCCGACGGGCGGGTCCTGTTCGTCCGTCACACCCTGCCCGGCGAGAAGATCATCGCTCGGGTGACGGAGGGCGACGTCGACTCCCGCTACCTGCGGGCCGACGCGATCACCGTGCTGGACGCCTCCAAGGACCGCGTCGAGGCCCCCTGCCCGTACTCCGGCCCCGGCAAGTGCGGCGGCTGCGACTGGCAGCACGCCAAGCCCGGCGCCCAGCGCCGGCTCAAGGGCGAGGTCGTCGCCGAGCAGCTGAAGCGGCTCGCCGGCCTCACCCCGGAGGAAGCCGGCTGGGACGGCACCGTGATGCCCGCCGAGGGCGACAAGCTGCCGGCCGGGCAGGTGCCGCAGTGGCGCACCCGCGTGCAGTTCGCCATCGACGAGGACGGCACCGTCGGCCTGCGCAAGCACCGCTCGCACGAGATCGAGCCGATCGACCACTGCATGATCGCGGCGCCGGGCGTCAGCGAGCTGGGCATCGAGAAGCAGGACTGGCCCCAGATGGAGACGGTGGAGGCCATCGCGGCCTCCGGCTCCCACGACCGACAGGTCGTCGTCACCCCGCGCCCCGGCGGCCGCCTCCCCCTCGTCGAACTCGACAAGCCGGTCTCGGTCCTCCGGGTCGAGGAGAAGGACGGCGGCGTCCACCGCGTCCACGGCCGCCCCTTCGTGCGCGAGCGCGCGGACGGGCGTACGTACCGCGTGGGCATGGGCGGCTTCTGGCAGGTCCACCCGCAGGCCGCCGACACCCTGATCAAGGCCGTCATGCAGGGCCTGATGCCGCGCAAGGGCGAGATGGCCCTCGACCTGTACTGCGGCGTCGGCATCTTCGCGGGCGCGCTGGCGGAGCGGCTCGGCGACACGGGCGCGGTGCTCGGCATCGAGACGACGAAGCGCGCGGTGGAGGACGCCCGGCACAACCTGGAGGACTTCCCCCGGGTGCGCATCGAGCAGGGCAAGGTCGAGCAGATCCTCCCGAAGACGGGGATCACGGAGTGCGACCTGGTCGTCCTGGACCCGCCCCGCGCGGGCGCGGGCAAGCAGACGGTCCGCCACATCGCGGGCCTCTCGGCCCGCCGCATCGCGTACGTGGCGTGCGACCCGGCGGCGCTGGCCCGCGACCTGGGCTACTTCAAGGAGAACGGCTACAAGGTCCGCACCCTGCGCGTCTTCGACCTCTTCCCGATGACCCACCACGTGGAGTGCGTGGCGATCCTGGAGCCGGTGACGAAGGGCGCCTGACCTGCGGTTTCTGGGTTTCTAAGCCTGCTTCGACCTGTTTCCGTATAAACAACAGGTCGAAGCAGACGGCCACAGCTGGGGCTGGCTGACCTGCTGCTTTGGGTGACGAGCACAGAAATCCCGCGGCAACGTCGCCGGGTCTCTCAGAATCTTGACGCTCGAATGACGCTCGCCAGCTTCATCGCCGTCCGACCCTGAACCGGCGTGCCCACACCGCCAATCGGGAGCCGAGGGGTGAGCCCTCCCATAGAGGTCCAGCTCTGCCTCATGCAGCTAGCAGACCTCGCCCTCGACATTGACGACATCACCAGTCAGCGGGAACAGGGCTCCTCCCTCAGCACTGTGATCCGGATAGTCCGTCCCGCAGGGACTCTGGCTGTATCCGAGGGGTGAACTTTTTCTCCTTCCGCAGTGGCCCGCCTGCGCCGCCTGCCAATCTGCCGTCCATGGCGTGGACGGCATTTGTGGAGTTCTCCTACTACTGGGCCTATTGGACGCTGTTCGAGGCCATGTGGATCGGCATGCTGTGGCTCACCCGCAGCCGTGTGCCGGGACGTGCAGTGTGCTGGATCCCGGGCGTCAAGGCTGTGCGGCGGCGGGCTTGCGAAATGCGCGTCGAGGCGCTGCTGGCGGGCCTGGGGGAGAAGGGCGTACCCGCGGCGGACAGGCCGGACAGGACGCAGCTCGTCGACCGGTGGCACCGGTTCCTCGCCGGTAGGTGTGCCGCCGTGCCCTTCCAAGCGACGCCCCTGTTCATCGCCTGGGCGCCGTTTCTGCCGCTGCACCCCGCACCGCCGGGGACGCCGCTCGCGTCCCTGTGGATGTTCGTGGCCCTCGCGGGATACGGCACTGTGTCCATCGCTCTCATGGCTGCCGACGTAAGGGCTGTCGCTGTTTCCGACGCGGCCGGTCTGGCAACCACGAAGGCTGCACTCTTCCTTGAGGTGCTGGTACTGCCGTGCCGGTCACCACACGAGCGCGGGTCCGCCAGTATACGGAGCGGCTGATCGCGGCACTCGGACACCTCCACGAGCGTTACCTCTTGTCCGAGGGGGAGGAACGGAGCACGGCCGTATGCGACATGGCCCGGTTGGTCTCCAATGCCCTGCAACACAGTTGTAGCGGCCGAGACCAGCGCAACAGCCTCGTTGTCGTGAGCGCGCACCTGCTGGCTGACGTACCGGCATCAGACGATGCAGCGCTCACGACCGCGGCCCCATGGTGGCACCGTATGCTGCGCGGAGCCGGTTGGCTCGTGGCTGCTGCGGCCTTCTTCACAGGTGCGGCCGTGTTTCCGAGCGGTGGAGCGGCCACGGACATGATGGCCGTCATGGGCCTACTGAGCACGGCGGCCGTATTCCCGCCCTTGCGCGAGCTGCTGGGCCGGGCCCTGACAGGGATTTTCGGTACCTCTGTGCCCAGTGCCGAACCTGGAGCGGGCCCCCATCCGCCACGGCGGACCGAGGAGCCCCCTCCCGTTTCAACCCGTGCCGACGAGGCGCTCGTCCTGTGCGGATCAGGGCCGGCCGGGTGCCCGCCCTGCCCTTCCTGCTTTGAGTCTCACTAGCAGCTGCTTGCCAACGCCGGGCTGAGGAAGGGACTCGGCGTTCCGTGCCAGAACACGTCCATGCTGTCCCGCGCGCGTGTTGCCGCGACGAACAGCAGGGAACGGGCGCGCTGCATCTCATGGCGGTAGCGCACCGGATCGGTGGTACGAAGACGACTGACGGTCTCACGCGGCACCAGACCATCGGTCACGCCGGCGATGATCATCCGCTGGTACTCAAGCCCCTTGAACCTGAACATGGTGCCGATGTGTACGCCCTCACTCCCGTTCGGGCCGTCGGAGCGGATCTCCACGGGGCGGATTCCGTGCAGACTCAGTGTGTATGCGACTTCGGTCGCCATCTGGTTCGTCGGCACGCAGATCGCGATCTGCTCGTGCGGGATCCTCGACTCCGGGTCCTCGTCCCACTGCTTGATGAGAGCCGCGATGCCTTCCCGTTCCGCCCCCCAGTCGGCGAACGGGTGACCGGCAGGCACCCGCCCACTGAGCACGGACCGGTATCCGGCCAACGTCTCGTCGGCGCCGTCGAGGTCGTCGTACGAGGTCTCCCCCAGTACGTCGAGGGCCGAGCGGAGGATCTGCCGGGTCGTGCGGTAGCTCAGGCTCAGCTTCGAGGAACGGCCCCTGATGTTGATGCCGAGGCTGCCGAGTGTCACTTGGTTCTTGTAGATGCGCTGATGGGTGTCGCCGACGAGGAACAAGTCGTCGGCCTGGCGAGGGGCCATGGCACGCAGCATCTTCCAGTGCGCAGGGCGCAGATCCTGTGCCTCGTCCACAATGATGTGCCGGTACCGGTAGCGCAGCCAGCCCCCTGAACCGTCCTGGAGGTGGATGTTGTCAAGCCCTCCCGCCTCCTCCCGCTGACGCGCGATCGAGAGGATGCGCTGCTCGCGCCCGATTTCCAGCCGCGCGGCGCGCTCGGCCACCTGGTCCCAGGTCTGCCGTCCGAGGCGGTCGAGGCGCTGGGTGAAGCGTTCGGCGAGTTGCCAGATCTCGGCGCGCTCGCCGCGGGTGATGTTCCGGCCGCGCCCGGCGCGACGCGCACGGAAGTAGTCGGTCCGTGTGGCGACTGCTTGGCCGAGGATCACCTGGGTCCATTCGTCGTGCAGGAACTCGGGGTCCCAGCCCTCCTCGCCCAGCTCGTCCAGGAGCGCACGCCATTCGCGCACGGCCTGGCTGTCGTCTATCGCCTGCTTGCCGCTGCCGGGTTCGGCTTCTCGCACGATACGCAGCGCCAGCTGGTCGACATGGCTCACGTCGACTCGGGCCACGAGCTCCTCGCCGCCCAGTTCCAGAAGACGCGAACGGAGATCTGCGGCGAGGTTCTTGTTGTACGTGGTCAGGAGGACCGGCTTGTCACGGCCGGGCGGCAGCTGTCGTACGAGATGACGTACCCGGTGCAGGGCGACGATTGTCTTGCCGGTGCCGGGGCCGCCCCCTACCCGGGCGGGGCCCGAGTAGCGACGTTCCACGAGTTTGGCCTGCGTGGGGTGGAGGAAGACCTTCCAGCGGCCGAAGTCGCCGCCCTCCAGCGCCTCTCGCAGGGCCTCGTCGGACGTGGTCACCACCGTGGCCGGGCGCTCGGCGGCAGCCTGGAAGTCCTCCGGATCGACTGGCTCGGCGGCGGCGACGGGGGTCGTCACTTGGTCGAGCACGTCGTCGAACGACTTGCCGTCGAAGAGTGCGAGCAGCACCTCACCCGTGAGCTGGGGGGCGTACTCGATCAATCCGAGGAGCTGGTCTTCCGTGGTGAGAGTCCGGATGACCGGTAGCAACGGCTCGGCTACGCCGAGATCCGACAGCTGGGTGTCGGACCAGTCGGCGAAGAGTTCCTGGGGTTTGACCGGTTCGGGTGCGGCGGCAGGGGCCGAAGGCGGGGCGGGGATACGGCGAAGGACGCTCTCCTCCACCACCTCCAGATCGACGTACTCGATACCGCCGGTCACCTGGTTGACGGCGTAGGACAGCCGGTCGTAAACGTCCTTGCGGTGCTTGACGGAGACGATCAGCCAGTCGTCATCGGCAAGTCTGAGCAGCAGGGCACGGTAGTCGTCGCTGACGCGCGCCGACCACAACCTGCTGTCGCCCTTGAGCTGCTGGAGCTTGAGCCCGGTCGTGTGCGGGTTGGCCTTGAACTTGTGCTGGAAGTCGAAGAAGGCGCCCTTGACCGTGCGGGGGAGCTTGAGGATCTCTTTGTCGGCCTTGTCGAGCAGGCGCAACGTCACGCCCGAGGTGTTCATTGCCTGTGCTCCCCGTTGTTGGTGCTGTTGTGATTCTGGGCTTGCCCGGTCAACCGGGCGATCAGCTCGGCAGCGTCCCAGGCCGTGGCGGTGCGTGCGTCCCAGCCGGCTGCCGCGAATGCCTCGTCCCGGTCGGCGGACTCGTAGTCGGGCTCCTCGGTTGTTTCCGGACCTCCTGCGCGGGGGGCCAGGACCACTCCGGTGCGGACGGTAGGCCAGGCGAGTTCTGCCTGCCAACCCCGCTCGTCCAGTTCGTAGCCGTCCTGGGGGGCGGGCACACCCGCATCGGCGAGTGCCCGGGCGAGGTCCACCAGGCCGGCCTCGTCCGGATCCAGGTACTCCAGCACTTGGTCCCATGCCGGATCTCTTCCCGCTGCCGGCGCCGCGGGCGACTCGACTGGGGTACCTGTCCTTTCGCCGTCCGGGACGTCGGCGACCTCCTCAACAGGTGCCGTGGAGGTGACGGCCAAGACAGGGTCGGCTACCGGGATCCCGATCCGGGTGGAGGGCAGCCACCCTTCACCGCCGGTCACGGTCAGCACGTCGGGCGTGAAGCCGTCGAGAAGACTGCTGGTGAGCTGCACGCTGTCGCCGCCGCCGTGCTCCAAGAACTGCAGCACGTTGCTCCAGTACAGCCAGCCCCGCCAGCGCCGCCGATGCACTTGAGCATCGGCCAGGGCCGCCGCACTGTCGTCCAGTACCGCAAGCCCCGTCCACACCGGAGGGGTGCGCCTTCCGTCTGCGGCAAGGACAAGCCGACAGCCGGAGGCGTCCGGCCCGTAGACCAGTCTTACGGGCCCGGCAGAGCCGGTGACCGTTCGGTCCTGCAGCGCGTCCTGGATGCCCACACCGACAGTGTCGGATCCGAAGACAGCGCCGCGGACGCCCGCCGTCCCGATCAGACCGGCGGCAGCAGCCTCAGCCCGGCGCTGCCAGCGCAGTGCGTCCGGCGACCGCAGATAGGCGAGCAGCAGCCGGGCCGGATTGACCCACACCGAGTCGGACAGCTCACCGGGCAGCCCCTTGCCCACCCGGCTGTAGTAGTCACGCGCCCGGTTCTGCGCATCCGTTCCATACGGTTCCCAGACCGGGTCCACGGGGCCTGCCCCCGCATACCCGGTGTCACGCACACGCTCGCGCCACTCCTTGACGTCGTCGTACGTCAACTGGAACACCCGCAGCCCCTCGCTGCGCAGTCCGGTGCGTTTGGCGGCGTCGTCGGCCAGCCGGTTGTGTGCGGGGGTCGCGTGGTAAGCAAAGCCATCCAGGTACACGGCAACACGCGGGCTGGGCGCATCGAGGCGTTCCAGGAGTATGTCGGGCCGTGTGCCGTCCAGCGCGCGCTGCTGTGAGACGCGCCAGCTCACGGTGGTGCCGTCGGCCGCCGTCAGCCGCAGATCCAGGGCGTACGTACCGGCCGAGGTCGTGTACGCGTCGGCTGCGGCCTGGGACTCGGACAGCCTGGCCCAGTCCTGGAGCGTGTCGATGAACATGATCTCGAGGTCGCTCTCCGCCTGCCGTTCCAGCGGAATGTGCCGGGTCGTCTCGACCGGTGCGGTCTGCCAACGCTCACCGTCCGCGCCCAGCAGATCGTCCAGCATCTGCCGCACCTCGTTGCGGCTGACCTTGTCGTAGTCGGCCGCCGGAACGCGTCGCAGCAGGCATTGGTGGCAGCCGTCGAGTCCCTTCTCGCGGCAGCCGCAGCTCTCGATGACTTCGCGCGCCTTGAGCAGCACGTCCCGGAAACCGTCGGCGGAGGCCAGCCGGTGCAGGTAGCCGGTGCCTCCGGGCAGGCGGTCGTAGACCACGAGGAACCGCCGCGGCCAGTCCGAGCTGTCGGTGCCCGCATGATCGGGCATCGTCGCCTCGGCGATGTCGATGTGGTCCGGGTCGCCACCGTACTGGGCGGCGATCCCGGCGAACAACGCGGCGGTGAACGAGGCCAGGCGTTCCTTGGCCCGGGCCACGGAGGCGGGCAGCAGGACGCGCACGGCCTCGGTGCTCAGCTCGTGGGCCAGGAGCAACGGGACGTCCTGGCCCTTGCCCTGCTGCTCGCCTGCGTCGCCCCCGGACGTCCCCTTGCCCCGGCGGCGCGGACACCACAACAGGTGGTGTGCTGCTGCCGGGGTGCTCGTCGCCCCCGACTCGGTCAACGCGTGCTGAGGAACGTCCACAACAGGACGTCCCTCTGCGGTGGCTCCTCCGCAACTGGTGCAGACATAGAAGGGATTGAGCCGCACGTCCGCACCTGCGAGCGGTGTGGTGCTGCTGCCTTCCTCGCGGTCGAGCCCCAGATTGAACGTCCGGATCTTCGCCTGGCGGGTGAAGTCCACGCCGAACACAGCTGTCTCGTGCCGCCAGGAGCCCGGGGCGATCCGCTCGGGGTCGATGTCGACGGTCGTCAGCACCGCATAGTGGCGACGGTCCCGCTCGTCACGGTCGTCTCGTACCCGGGCGTCGTCCCGCTTGTCACGAGAGATGACCCGCCTCGGCTGGAGCACGTACTGCACGCATCCCGCATCGGCGATCTCCCGACCGCCGCACCGGGAGCACGGACTCGTATCCTCCTTGGCGTTGTGGTGCGTACGGGCGTACCCGCACGAGGGACAGAGCCGCCACACCGACCAGGCCCTGCGGTCGGAGCTGCCGACGTCGAGCGCGCGCACCACGTGCCGGTAGCCGTTGACGTAGAAGCTATTGCCGGGGGCGAGTTCCGTCAGGGCCAGCTTGCGGGAGCGCTCGTAGTCGCGCGTCTCGCTGCGGTAGATCCGGCCTGCCGCATCCGCAGCGGGATTCTCCGCCCGCGCACCCTCCTCGTCGTCCCGGGTCTCCGTCCAGTACAGGGTTGCTTCCAACTGGGTGGTGGTGTCGGTGAGGCTGTAGTTCGGCAGCAGCCCCAGTTCCACCAGGGTGCCGTGGGCACTGGACTGGCTCAGCTCACGAAGCAGGTCCCCGGCACTGCGCCGCTCCGCGAGCAGCTCCCGGCGCTCACGGTCCTGCACGATGTCCGTACGGACCAGATGTCCGGCAGCCTCGTCGATCGCAGCGATCCTGCGACGGAGTTCCTCACGCCGGCCCGTCCAGTCCTCTTCGGCTTCCTGCAGCGCCCTGACGATCCCGCCGGTGGCGTAGGCCTTCAGCTCCTCCGCAGCGTACGCGGAGACCCCCGCCCCATCGGAGGCTTCGGGCCCGATGCCGTCCGGGAAGAGGCTGAGGAACTCCTCGACCAGCGCGGCACCGTGAGTCTGCGCCGCGTCTGCCAGGTCCTGGCACCAGCCCGTGGTGCCGAACAGAGCCGAGGACAGCCGGGGCACCGGGGCCAGCGTTTCGCCATCGGAGGTGAGCAGCTCGCCACGCGCCGCGAGGTCCAGCAGCCGTGCCGTGTATTGCCGCCTCAGGATCTCCACAGCGGACAGGTAGCAGCCCGGAGGCAGGATCGTCCCCGCGATCATCTCGCGCGGCTCGTCCAGGTAGTACAGATCGCGGGCCCTGCGCCCGCCGAAGGCGACCACGAGCGCGTTGCCCGTCCGGCGTCCGGCCCGACCTGCCCGCTGCACATAGTTGGCAGGCCCGGCGGGCAGCGAGCCGAGCAGGACGGCGGACAGCTCACCGATGTCGATGCCGAGTTCCAGGGTCGGCGTGCACGACAGGACGTTGGGGTCGGTGTAGTGCGTACCGGCCTTGAAACTGCGCTCGACGCGCTCCCGCTCGGGCCGGCTCAGCATGCCCGTGTGCTCTGCCGTGACCACCCGGAAGGTGCCACCGGTCAAGTAGAGCCGACGGTAGTAGTCGCCGGTGTAGTCACGCTCACGCACCGACCCACCGAACCCGGAAGAACTGGAACCGCTCCTCGGCACACCGGGCTGGGGAGCGGTCAGCTGTCCCTTGCACCGGTAGCGGGGACAGGGGTGTCCGTACCAGCGGGTGAGGCGCTCGGGCGCCACGACCTGCTGCCAGCCGCAGTCCTCACAGCCCACGAATGCCTTGTTCACGACGGAGTCGTCGAGCAACTGCGCCTGGATGTGCCCGGGCTGCAGCCCGTAGATCCTGGTCTGCCGGTCCTTCGTGGTGCGTGCCGCGAGTACCCGTTGGTCGGCGAGGGCGGGAAGCAGCTTGCGCAGGTACTCTGTGGCGCCGGCCGCATCCAGGTCCAGGCACCTGCGCGTCCAGTCCTGGTACCAGCCCAGCCGTCCGGTGATGGCTTCGAACTCGGACTTGTCCTTCTGGCCGTCCAGCAGGAAGCGCGGTGGAGCGACGCCTTCGGGGAAGGCGGGCATGCCGTCGGGCCTGCGGCCGGAGATGAGGTACCGGTTGCTACCGGCTTCCCTCATCCAGGTGTCGAGCCAGCGGTGGTGTACCGCACCACGCAACCTGAGCCGCTCCAGGATCCCCCGTACGTAGGCGAGGTAGCGCTCGGGCGTGGGCAGCCCGCCCGTGGTCAGGAGCTGCCCCGGCAGGGAAAGATGGAGATCGCGGGCGATGTCCGTGACCCGGTCGGGCTCGTCCACGACGACCTCGACCGCGGCGGTCCGCGTCAGCTCCAGGGTGCGCCCCATCCTGCTGCGCAGCCCGAACTCCATCACGGTGGCGAAGGCGAGGCGCTCGCCGATCAGCTTCCAGGTGCGGGCGTCGCCGGTTCCGCGCCCCGACAGCAGCCGGTCGACCCCTGGCTCGTCGTGCAGGTCGGGTGGCACGACGGCGGCCAGGGCATCCGGGTCGTCGACGGACTCCAGCACATGACCGATGAGGTCGTTGAGCGCGGTCGGCGCCCCCGACTCGTCCAGATTGTGGGCAAGGAGGGACCGCAGCGAGAACTTGTATGACGCATTGGCCACGTAGCCGGCCCGGTGTGCCGCGTCCTGGGTGGAGTCGTTGAAGAGCAGCGTCTTGCGCTCTTCGGGAACGAGCGCGATCTCGCCACCCGTGAACAGCTGAGTGACGGTCGCCGAAGCGAGGGCTGCCTGCGAGGTACCCAGGAAGCGGATGCTGTTGTCGGTATGGCAGGCGGGGCAGCGGTCGTCCTTCGCAGCCCGGTCGGCAGACTTCTTGTCGAGCAGGGCCAGAGCGAACCAGGCATCGATCAGCTCGGTGGCATCCGCAGACACCGGCAGCCGGTAGGTGCCCTGCCCGCCGTCCAGCACCACCACCGACAGGGGATCGACACCGCCGTCCGACGGCCGGGCCCCGGTCAGCGCATCGAAGACTTGCTGCCGTTCTCGCTGCGTGGCGGAGATGAAGTAGCGGATGCGCCGCTTGTCCCGGCCCACGGCAGCCCGCCAGATCCGGTCCTGCGCCATGACCAGCCGCTGCGGATCAGTCTCGGGGGACAGGGCTGCCCAGCCGGAGCGCCCACAGTTGCGGCAGTACACGGCGGGCAGGTGAACCTCGGCCGGGCGTACGGCCGTATCCGTGCCGGGCAGCGGCTGTGGCCGGCTCGCCGACGGCCAACCGCCGGAGGGCCCGTCAGGATCTTCGTCGGCGAGCGGAGCGGCGTTCAGGGCGGCCCGGCGCGCAGCGGTGCGGTTGTCCTCGTACCAGCGGAACTCCGGGGATGGTCCGACGCCGCGCAGGACGCGGGTGACGGGCCGGACCCACAGGTGCGCTTCGATGTGTAGAAGAGGGCGAGGGCTGCGCTCATCGGATTCCGGGTCTCGGGCGGCCGACAGCAGGGCGACGAACCGGGACAGGGCCTGAAGAACGAGGTGCGGATTCTCCCGCGCGGTGCGCCCCCAGGCGTAACCGAACCGGGCCAGCCGGTCCCGTAGTCCCCACTCGTCCAACGGCTCCCCGCCCAGCAGCGACAGGACGCCGTGCGTGAAATCGTGCCGCTTGAGCAGCCGCCCGATGCGGAAGGCGTCGAGGCCGGAGCGGCCCAGCATCTTGGCGGCCAGGCCGTCCAGGTCGAGCAGATCGGGCTGCGCCTCCACGCCGGGACCGCCCGAGACCGCGATGACCTCCTGAGGCCCCGGCGGCTCCGGCAGCTCGTAGTCGACGGCGCCGGTGAACTCCTCGGCCGACATCCGCTCTTCCCCGACGACCGAGTCGGCGGGGAAGGGCATTCCGAACACGCGCGAGGCGACATCGAGAATGCCGCCGGCTTCCTTGCCCGCAGTGCCCTCTCCGAGGGTGGCCGACGTCGCCACCGGGCAGATGGACCCGAGCGGCCTGCCCGGCCGTGACGCGCCGGTCGCGGAAGCCAGGCGGCGCAGCAGCAGCGCCACGTCGGTGCCCTGGGCCCCGTCGTACGTGTGGAACTCATCGAGGACGACGTAGGAGAGGTCAGCGCCTTCCCACAGCGAACGGTCCTCACCGCGCTGGAGGAGCAGGTCGAGCATCTTGTAGTTGGTGATCAGCACGTCGGGCGGCGTTACGCGCATTTCCTCGCGCCGCGTCATCACCCGTCGGAAGTCGGTGTCGGGCCGGTCGCCGATGTAGAGGCCTGCGGTGACCTGCGTCAGCTCCGGCCGGCTCAGGTACTCGCCGATGCGCCCGGCCTGGTCGGTGGCGAGGGCGTTCATCGGGTAGAGCAGGACCGCCTTGATGCCGCGGTGGCCATGGGCCCGCTGTCGGCGGCAGTGGTCGAGAACGGGGATGAGGAACGACTCGGTCTTGCCGGATCCGGTGCCGGTGGTCACCAGCGTCGGCTGGGCGGGACCGTGCAGGGTGGACAGCCGTGTCCACGCCTTGGCCTGGTGCCGGTAGGGGGCGAAGCCGGGGAAGCCAGCCGTCCAGTCGAGCTCCCGCTGCCAGCTGTCGTCGGCGCGGTGGAACGGGGTCCTGATCCGGAGGTAGGGGCCCCTGAAGATGCCCGTCTCCGGGTGGCCGAGGAAGCGTTCCAGAGCCCGCCGGGTGTCCTCGTCGGCGAGGGCGTACGTCGTCGTGAGGTACTGCGTCAGACTGCCGCGCAGCTGGGCGGCGGCCATGGTGGGCTTCACGACGGTCCCCTTTGTCTTGCCGATGCCCTGATGATCAGTACCACCGTATATGCGCCGTGCTCCGGCGTCTGCGCTGTGGTAGGTAGGCCCGGTTTCCTACTCGCGGGCTACCAGGCGGACAGTTCGTCCATGAACTCCTTGTACGAGCGGTTATTTCCGTCCGGCTGCATGAGAATGCCCTTCTCGAAGGCCTTCTCCATGATGCGCGGTGCGTCGGACTCGCGATAGGAAGGATTCCAGCGGTGCTCGACGAGTCTTTTCTTAGGGTCGTTCACTCTGGTGAGATCACACCCTCGGTACCTGGCGTGAAGCGTCCAACCAGAGTTGAGATTAGAGAAGGCCTTGGGGAACTGCATGAGCCATGCCTCGGTCTCGTAGGCGGCCAAGGCGAGAGCGGAGGGGCAGGGGAACGCTTTGCTGAGCTCCGGTGCGATGCGTTCACGTACTTTGACGTAGCGCGCCTCGTCTACGGCATCCAGATCGACGTGTACGACTACGCCCGCAAGGTCTGCCCCGACAGCAGCGGTGTTCACGAGCCTGCGAAGCTCGTCCACACGTGGGCTCAGATGCTTCTCTGCCGTGCTGAGGACAGTCTTCCTTCGGATGTTCACGATCTTCTTGCCGGGGTGCAGGGAGCGGATGAGATGGTGCAGGACTTGCCTGTCGTTCTCGCTCTCACCCGCGACCACTATGACTGGCCGGTTCTGCTTGGCCGGCTTGCCCTTGGGGCTCACAGGCCACCCCCCAGGGTGTTGGCGAACCAGAGTTCGCCGAGGGGCATGCCTTCGGAGGCCTCGATACGTTCACGGACCTCGTCCGTTGTGAGAGCAGGAATGACGGATGCCCCGTCCTCTCCTCGTTCGCAGACGACGAATTCGTCCGGCTCCATTTCATTGACGAATGCCGGCGAGTGAGTGGTGACCAGGAACTGCGCTCGGCGGCTGGCCTCGCGCAGCCTTCCTGCGAGGAGTTCGAGGGCGTGAGGGTGGATACCGTGGTCGATCTCCTCGATGCACGTCAGAAGAGGGGGGTTCGGGTCATGGAAGAGAGCCAGCAGGCAGAGGAGGCGTACGGTGCCGAACGACGCGTCCTGCAGACGAGTGCGCCCCCTCAGGCTGTTCTCCTCGAGCTCGACGGAGAGGTATCCGGCTCTTCCGGGCGTGTCCACCAGGTGGATGTCGGAGATCTGGGGGACCACCGTCCTCACATCGTCCAGCAGCGCTTCCCAAATGACTCTGCGACCATCCTCGTGCTCGTCTCTGACGTCGCGCAGAGTCTTCAGGAAGTCGGCCAGGTTCGAGGCATCATCGCTGAGGTGGTGTCCAGCTTTGCTGATTGCGGCAGGCTGCCGAGCAGCACGTACGTCCGGGTCGAAGACCCGGATCTCCCTGAGGTGCTGCGCCATGTCCCGCACCGCTGCGGCTGAGGGGCTCTCTTGAGGGAGGGGCGAGGCCTGGTGAAGCACGGAATCCATCCGTCCCACTGTGAGTGGGACGGACGCTCCGTCCGCTTCCAACTTGCTGGTGAACGTAAGTGAGCTGCTCGAGAGCTCGATCGAGGTCTCGATCCCGTCTTCGGGGTGCTGAGTGAAGCGTTCCCGCCTGTAGGTCGTGTACCGCCTACGCGATGTCTCTGGCAGGCGGGGGTGGGAGATGCTCAATTCGTAGCGATCGGGTTCTTCAGCGGAGGCGAAGTCCGACCAGACTCCCTCGACACCGACTGAGAGGCGAGACACGGGCCGGCTGGCTCCGCGGAAGGCCAGCACGTCAAAACCGCCGAGGTCATTGAGGGCCGGCTCGATCCCGCGCCGCGCGACATCGCCCAGGAATTCCAAGGCGTGCAGGACGTTCGACTTGCCCGCGGCGTTGGGTCCCACCATGACCGTCAGAGGGCCCAGCGGCAGCGTGATGTCTGTCAGGGTGCGGAAGTTCCGGACCGTAAGTCCGAGTATCCCGTGGTTCAAGCCTCGTGCCCAATCAAGGAGCAGCCGGGCGCAGCTCGGCCGGTTCGACAGGAGTCAGCCACAGCAGACGCACTGTCATGCGTGCGTGCCACGCGGAAGGTTCGGCTGCCGAGCAACACGAACAGTACCTCTCCGGTCACAGCCCTACCAGGTACTTGCGCGTTCCAGCCACTCGGGCTGAAAAGGCGTCATTCCGTGAAACCCCGAGGTGGAAGACCCTGAATGGAAGGGGAAAAGGGCACGGGCAGAGCCAAGGGGGAGCCGCCATGTCCGGATCGTTGTACGTTCCCGTCCTGCCGGCAAAGCCGCACGCCATCGCGGCGTACCAACAGCTGAGTCCGGCCATTCAGCGGGCCGTCACCCCGCTCTGGAACCTACCCCCGCGCCCTGGGCTTCCTCCTGAAGTACTCGCCGGGCACATAGGGCGGGAGGCGCATGCCGTGAGCAGGGCGCAGCGCCACCATCCGGCATGGGTCGACTCCCCGTTTGCCGACGGTACCCAACTGCGCTCGTTCACTGCGGTGCTGTCGAATCTGGGTGAGGCGAGCGCTCTGCGGCCGGTCACCGGGCCGGACCGCCCAGGGTTCCAGCAGGCCGCAGCATTCGAGGCCGCGCGGCGTAGTGGCAGCGGCGTTGGCATACGGATACCCCTCCCCGGCGAGTGGGACGACGACGCCACTCACACCGTCAGGGAATTGCTCGCCTGCCTGGGCCCGGCCGACGAGGCGGACCTCCTGCTCGATATGGGGGCGGTCCGCAGTGACCGTCCCGATGCCGGAAAGGAGGCGCTGCGTGCGCTCGATGCACTGGTACCCCTGGCGCCCTGGCGGACCACCGCAGTCCTCGGTGGCGGGTTCCCCGAGGTGACTGCCCAGATGCTGGAGCAGGGGCTGCGCACGGAGCCCCGTGCGGACTGTCACACCTGGCGTGAGCTGACCGGCAGCGACCGCGGATACGTGACCTGGCTCAGCTACGGCGACTACGGGACCCAGTCCGCACGGAACATCGGCCGCGCGCCGTTGTCCGGCAAGGGAGGCCCTGCCTGGGGCGTGCTCCGCTACACCACGGCCGAGCAGTTCGTCCTTGGCAAGGTACTGGCGCGAGGTGAGGATCGGGCCTCCGTCAACCGGGCGGCAGCCCGGCAGTTGCTCGAACTGCCAGACTTCCGCGGTGCGACGGCCAGCGCGGGCGAGAGCTGGTTGCGGGATTGCGCGCACGGCCGTGGTGCGACCGGCACGGGCAACGCCGCGGTCTGGCTCCGCGTTGGCAACGTTCAGCACATGACGTACGTCGTCCGAAGTCTGCAGGGCTGACCCCGCTCGCACCCCTCGCGGTCTTGCCCCGGTTCTGGGATGCTCAGGCGAGCAGCGGTTCCAACGCCGGCCTGCCGGCCAGGATTCGCCAGGCCGGCACCCGTACCGTACGGGCCACCGGCCCCGCCTTCGCCCCGGTCCCACCGGAGGGGAGTCCGACCAGCAGGTCGCCGCGCGCGTGGTGCAGCCGCAGATGGCGCGCCGGGTCCTGGTCGTGCTGGGGACCGGGGTCGATCATGACCGCCGTGTTCGCCCCGTCCACCGTGAACAGCAGGTCCACGGTGTGCCCGCCGACCACGGCCGCCCGCTCCAGATCGGTGATGCCGCATGTGTCCAGGTACTCCTGGAGCCGGTCGGCCAGCTCTTCGCGGAACCCGGAAGCCGCCTCCGCCCTGACGGCCGTGTCCTGGTCGGTGTACGTCCCCGCACGCAGCACAGCCGACCGCTCCGCGAGCAGCGCGGGGAGTCCCGCCTGCCCCTGCCAGAACGCGTGGCTGCCGACGGTGATCAGCTGAGACTTCGCCCGGGTGACGGCGACATTCCACAGGTTGACCTGGCTCGCCACCCAGTGCGTCGTACGGGGCGGCGTGTTGCCGGTGGCCACCGGGCTCAGGACCATGACGTCGCGCTGTCCGCCCTGGAAAGCGTGCACGGTGCCCACCCTGACCCGGTCGTCGTCCGCCCAGACACGGGCCAGCACCTCCTTCTGTGCCCGGAAGGGAGTCACCACCCCGACCGTGGCATGCTCGGGCAGTCGCGCCAGCAGCTCGTCCACCGTGTTCCGTACCTGCTCCGCCTCTGCCGTGTTGCGCCAGGACTGGCCACCGCCGCCCCGAGCGGACTCGCCGTGCGGCACGTCCACCCAGCCCAGCGCCGGTGCCGGATCGGCCGTACCGAACGGATCAGCTGCCGGGACCTGGCTCCGCACGTCGGTGAGGACCTGCAACTGGCCCGCATAGCAGTAGCCGTTGACGATGTCCGCGATCGACGGGTGGCAGCGGTAGTGCTCGTCGAGCAGCAGTGCCGCCTCACCGTGCTGTGCGGCCGCGTGATACGAGGCGTACACGTGGTAGGCGAGCCGGTGGTCCTCCAGCTGCGCCGCGCTCAGACCGGCCCGCACGCGCGCCTGCCGTTCCTGCTGTGCGGTGATGCCGGGAATGTGCCCGAGCTGCATGGGATCGCCGATGATCAGCGCCCGCTTGGCCCGGAACAGCAGGGGGAGGACCGACGGAATCGAGCACTGGCTCGCCTCGTCGATCACCACAAGGTCGAAGAGTTTGGGGACGAGCTCCAGCTGGCGTACCGAGTGGGTGCTGATGGCCCACCCCCTGAGGTGCGCCATCAGATTGCGCTGACTCTTCTGGAAGCCCGAGCGCTGGCGCAGTGCCTGGAGTCGCTGGCCCATGAGCGACCGCCCGCGGACCATGGCCTCGCTTGCCACGGCCCGGGCGAGCTCACCCGACGCCTCCGACAATCCGGCTGCGCTCTCCAGCCGCGCTTGCTTCAGCCCTTCCTCGTCCCGGCCGAGGAGCTGCGGTACGAGCTCCCGCAGCATGCTTTCCACGGCCAGGGCCTCCGCCAGGGCGAGGAGGAGCTCGGGCGGAGCCGGCCGCGCCGAGGCCCACGCCGGCCAGAGGCCGGCCGGATCCGTGCCGGACGCGGCGACGAACGCGGAAAGGGCCCGCCCTCTGCGCCATCGGCCGAGGGCGAACCACCCGGCACCGGCGGCCTTTCGGGCCCGCTCCTCCCAACGCGCGAGCGCCGTGACCTCGCTGTCGGCCCATGCTGCAGCCAGTAGCTCCACCGGCAGCCCGAGCTCGTCCACCTGCCGGGCACGCTGCCGCAGCAGCTCCAGCAGGCGCATCTCGTCACCGACCAGCCGCGCCGCCTCCGCTCGGTGCGCGGCCGACCGGGAGTGCCGGTTGCGCAGCTCGCCCGCCACGGTCGCCGACCCCCGCCCCGGGGCTTCGATGGGCTGGGCGAGCAGCCGTTCCAGCTTCGCGGCTTCGCGCTCTAGCGCCGCCGCGTTGCCGGTCCGCATGAGCAGCCCCGGCGAGATCGCGTCGCAGCGCTCGGCCACGACGTTCACGGCTTCGTTGTTCGTGGATGCGACCAGTACGGACTGGCCGGCGGCGACAGCGGTCGCGACCACGGCGGTCACCACCTCGCTCTTTCCGGTACCGGGTGGCCCGGTGGCGACGGTCAGCGGGCGGGTCATCGCCGACGAGATCACCAGTTCCTGGCTCTCATTGCAGGGCCCCGGGGCGACGACGAAGGGCGTTTCACGGCTCGTGTCCGCGTTGCTGCCGGCCGTCAGGAGCGCGTCCAGCGCGGTGCCGGGAATCTGCCCGGTCCGCGTGGACATCTGGAGCAGGTTGTCCACGAGGGCCTCGGTCGCGACCCGCTCCACGCCCGAGGGCGCGAGAAGGACGGCGGCGTTGTGCGCTCCCGGCCGCAGCGAGTCCATCACGGACCGCTCACTGAGCGCCGACAGGTCGAGGGGCTCCAACTCCGGAACGCCGAGCTCCGTCAGGAGTTCCCGCACGGCCTTCACCATCTGCGCGCCGTTGCCCTCCTGCCAGGTCGGCTGCCACCGGGCGAGGAGGTCGGCGGCTGCGTCGTCGTCCAGCAGCTCCGTGATCAGCCCCGTGTGCAGGGAGGGCACCCCGCTCGGACGGAGCCTGTCGCGGCCCTCCTCGTCGGGGGCGAGCTCCATCGACTGGATCAGCAACGGCGCGATCTGCACCGCGGTCCGCCGCCGGGCGTCTCCGCCACGCTCGGGGAGGGTGATGGCCGGATAGCCGTACCAGTACTCCTGCAGCCCGGCGCCATCCGCCTGGGCAACCCGGCTCTTCGGTTTCGGAAGCTGGGAGGGAGCGGGCAGCGCGGTCCCGAGCCCGGACTGAATCGTCTCGGCCCCCTGGCCCAGCAGGAAGTACGCGGAGCCCCGCCCACTGTCCCGGTCCGGCAGCATGCCCGACGCGGCCTGCGCACCCAGGCAGTGCACGTAGTAGCGCAGCAGCCGCTGCCAGTCGACGCCGTCGCGGGCATCGAGCCCGGCCAGCGCACGTGCCTTCAGCAGCGCGGGGGAGGCCTGGGCGGCCTGGCCGGCGGCGTCGCGGGGCGGGGCGGGAAGGTTCACGGATCGCGCCACGGAACGGGCGAGCGGCAAGGAGTTCGTCGCCCGGATCGTGGACTTGGTCGGCCGCTGCTCCTGGGGCACGCCGTTGCGCACCATCTGCGAGGTGAGGTACTCGAAGAGGTCGTCCGGGGTGATCCAGCCGCTGTCCTTGATCCGCCCCGAGCGCAGGCCTTCCACGATCTCGCCGGTGAACCGGGAGGTACCGAGGGTGGACCCGGCCGGCGCCATGGCGGAGGCGGTCTGGAGGGCGTCGGAGGCGGTGATGAAGTACACGCCGGTCGGCCGCAGCAGGGTGCTGGGCGCGGGCCGATCGTTCGAGTCGGCTCCGCCTTTGGCGGTCCATCCCTGTACGACCGACCCGCTGGAGCAGCAGTCCAGCAGCACGACCTTCGAGGAGGCCCGGCAGGACTGGAGCATCCGCTCCAGGAACTCGGCCGGCACGGCGGTGCCCGGCAGGTCGTCCGGGTCGGCGTCCCGGGTGAGGAAGTACAGCTGGCCGTCTGCCTCGCAGAACTCCCCGTGCCCGCTGAAGTAGAGCAGGGCGGTCTCGCTGGGCTGCCGAGCCTCCAGGAACTCCTCGATGGCGTGCAGCATCTCGGCGCGCGTCGGTTCGGGGACCATTGCGCAGTCGTTGTACATGCCGATCTCGGTGCTCTCCAGCACCGCCTGCATGTAGTGCAGGTCGGCCCGGACGGGCGGCAGATCGTGGTAGCGGTCGCTGTCGTACGTGGATACGCCGATGAGCATGGCGTACCGGTCGTTGTCACTCACTCCGCGGCCGGTCCGTCCTCGTGGCCGGCCTCCGAGCTACCGGAGAGGAACCGCTCGATCTGCTCGTCGTCGGCCCGGGCCTGCTTGCCGGAGATGCTCAGTGTGGCTCCGTCGGGCCGGGTGACGACGATGGTCCGCTGCGGCACGCGGGCCAGCCAGACCTGGACACCGGCGGCGACCATGGAACCGCCGCTGAACACCAGCCCGATCAGATCCGTGACCTGTCCGCCCTTGGGGATGGGGAGGTCGTCTTCGGTTGCCTGCGGACGGGGGATGTCGAGGGCGGCCTGCGGGTCGGCTTCGGCGATCGCGGTGAGCAGCTCGCGTGCTTCGCGCCGGGCGCGGAGCGGGTCTTCGTCGACGATGGAGATGCGGTAGCCGGCCGGGCCCGCGTGGATGGCGCTCACGTTCACTGTCCCCCTTGATTGCCCGTGCGGCGGACACACGGATCGACGAGGCTATCGGGGGTTGGGCGTGACGACCCCTCGCATAGCCGAAACCCGCTGGTCAATGGCGTGAAACGCACAGCTCCGCCCATACCGTCTTACCGGGAGCGTTGGTGCGCGGTGAGATCGCCCAGCGGCTTGCGAGCCGGGCCACGATCAGTAGCCCGCGCCCCGACTCGGCGTTACCGGGCGGCTCGCGGTGGGAGAGCAGGGGCAGACGCTCGGTGCGGGTGTCGGTGACTTCGATGCGCAGGGTTTCTCTGGTTCCGGTGAGGCGGAGGTGAAAGTCCCGTCCGGGGACGTGGCCGTGGCGCACGGCGTTGGCGGTGAGCTCGGCGGCGATCAGCGTCAGGGTCTCGTTGGCGGGGGAGGTGTACGGGTGGCCCCAGGTGTCGAGCCGGTGGGAGACGAGTCGACGGGCGAGGCGGGCGCCGCGGGGTGAGGAGGTGAAGTGCATCGAGAACTCAAGGGCGTCTGGTGCGGGGGAAGTTTCGCTGTTCATGGGGTCCACGCTTCCGCCACGCCCCTACCGTGGAAAGGGACGGTGCGCTTACAGCGGGTAGTGGTAGGCGATCGGTCTGCGCGTGTAGGCGGGGCGGAGCGTGACGGCGGACGCGGAGCGGCGTTGGCCGATGGAGGTGATGCCGGGCATGAGCGAACCGACGCAATCGGCTGAGGAGCCCCCAGGGCCTGAGCCTGACTCAGGGGCGGGGGTGCTACGGGCCTTCGGCCGCCAGCTCAAACGCTTCCGCGTACGGGCTGGCTTGGAACGCACCGAGTTCGGCGAGCGGCTGGGCTACTCGGTCTCCACCATCGCCGCGTACGAACAGGGGCGCAGGGTTCCGCCGCCGGAGGTCATCGACCAGGCGGATGAGCTGCTGGACGCGGGCGGCGTCCTGAAGGAGATGAAGGAGGAGGTCGAGCGAGCGCAGTTCCCGGCGTTCTTCCGTGACGCGGCCAGGTTGGAGTCGGAGGCGGTCCAGCTCCACGTCTACGACACGCATGTGGTCAATGGCCTGTTGCAGACCGAGGACTACGCCAGGACTGTCTTCCGTTTGTGGCGGCCGCTGTTGGAAGAAGAGCTGATCAATGAGCGGATCGCGGCCCGCATGGCGAGGCAGGCGGTCTTTGCTCGGCGACCACGTCCTCACCTGAGCTTCATCATCGAAGAGGCCGTGCTCCGTCGGCGAATTGGCGGTGAGCAGGTATGGCGAGGACAGCTGGAGCAGATCATCCTCTTGGGACAGGAGCGGAACGTTGACATTCAGGTGATGCCGCTGTGCCTAGAGGAGCATGCCGGGCTGGGAGGCCCCTTCACCTTGATGGAAACGAAGGATGGGCGGAGGATCGCCTACACGGAGGTACAAAGCGACAGCCGCCTGCACACTGAACGGAGCAGGGTGCGGGAGCTGGAGGCCGTGTACGGAACGCTTCGTGCGCAGGCGAACACCCCACAGGAGTCGCTGGCGCTGGTCGAGAAACTGCTGGGAGAGAGATGAACGAGGAGCGGTCGAGGCGTGGGGCTGGTGCGCTCGCCTGGTTCAAGAGCAGCTACAGCGCAGGTGACGGCGGTCAATGCGTTGAAGTGGCCCTGGAGTGGAGCAAGTCCGGCTTCAGCAGTGAGGAGGGCGGCGAGTGCGTCGAGACGGCCGCCTGCCCTCACGGTGTTCACGCGCGCGACTCGAAGGACACGGCCCGTCCCAGCTTGATGGTCAGCCCGGCCGCCTGGACCTCGTTCGTCAGTTTCGCGATCCAGTAAGACCTACCAAGGCCGCTAGGGGTCTGCCTGGACCACTCAGGTGTCCTGGGCAGACCCCCTTCCTTACAGCTATGTCAGCAGTCGCGCTGCCGCTGGCACGTCGCCACCGTCGCGGGCCGGAGGCGTCCACCGGCCAGCAGCGATCTCCGTATCCAGCCGAGCTTGGAAGTGCGCGTGCGCTGCCCGCATCTCGGCCTCGCGGTCTGCCCTGTAGAAGGGGGCGGTGTAGCCGGCGGGGGGTGGGGTGGCGGCAGGGTCTTCCAGGTGGGTAAGCAGGTCGAGATAGTCCTGCTTGGTCTGGCCATGGCCGAACGTGTTGAAGTCGCCTGCGATCTTGCGGCCGTTGGCGTCGAAGTAGGTCGCCGTCTCGTAGTCGTACAGCTGTGGGAAGCGGGATTTGAAGATCGCGGAAAGCTGGTCGGCGGTGATGCCGAGCCAGACAGACACGAGGGCGTCGAGCTCGACGAGCGCAGCACGTCGCTCGTGTTCGGTGCGGAGCGGTGTGCTGTACTCCCAGGTCGACTTGAGGCTGGCGGCAAGAGGCTCTATATGCGGCCAGTCGGGGTTGGCCCAGTCCTCGTAGCCCGCCCAGCGGGGGTCAAACAGTTCCGCCCAGAGCGGGGCGTAGTGGGTGGTGAGGGCATTCAGTCGGAGAGTGCGGAGGAGCAGAGCGGGGGCGAGCGGGTGCTGGGCCTCGGGAGCAGGCATCTTCCGTGCTTCAGCGACCCGGAGGTGCGACCGGCTGGTAATGCGGAGGAGGTAATCGAGCAGGAGGGTTGACCAGAAACCGGCGTTGAGGACGGTTAGACGGTTATCCGCCAGGGCCATGGAGTTCACGGCGTCGACGTGTGCAGGGCCAGGAGGGACGAGGGCGGCCTGCAGGCTGCGGCTGTTGTCGGAGGGGATCATGACTCGCCAGGCCAGCCGGAAGTACTTCGTGTACGGCTTCGCGAGCCACGAGTCCTGGGCTGCCAGGTACGTGGCGTTGTCCGCGGCTTGAACATAGTTGGTCACCGGAGCGTACGACTCAGGTAGTTCTGTCGGGACGAGCGAGTCCCAGTCTCTGTTGCTCCGGCAGGGAACTCTCGGTTCCTTCGAAAAGGGAAGCGCGTGTGCGAAATGTGGGCCTTGGAGGATGACATTCGCGAAGTCGGGGACAGCCTGGTTGCCCCAGCGGATCAGCCCGTCTTTCTTGGCGCCAGCCTCGTCGTAGCCTCTTGTGATCATCGGGTAATAGTCGGCCAGGCTGAGATCGTACGCGGCGAGTGCTTCGATTGCCCCCTGCTCGCCGACGAGGACTGAGTACAGCAGAGCGGTCTGAGCCGCTCCGTCGGCAGACCCCGTCAGTGCATGCCAACTGGCCAGCAATGCCGTGTCCACATGCACCACCCGGTCGCGGTGTGGCCGAATGTCCCACGATCCGTTGTGCTTGATGCCGGGCGTCGGACCTCGGCCGTCGTGAGTCAAAGAGTCGGGGAGCACCTCGGCGTCGCGGAGCTCGCTGAGGTGCAGGAAGTCTGGCTCCTGCGGGGTTCCGTAGATGTGCATTCCGAATACTTGGGCGCGCGACAAGTCATCGAACGCCCAGTTCGCAGAGTTGACGAAATGCGCGTGAACCCGGAGGTGCCGATACGCGGCGGCGCGGATGACACCCTCCCGTACGCCGCCGAAATGAGTATCCGGGTGGATCAAGCCCGCGCTGCCGTGCGGTGCGATGTGCTGCCATACCTGTGCCATGAAGGCCCGATAGAGGTCGCCCTGTGTACCGACGAGAAGCGGATAAGTGGTGGGGCTACCCAACACAGAGACGGCCCCTTCATGGGTGGCCAGTTCGGCAAGGAGGAACTCCCGAGCGTCGGCACGCGTGGCCAGCACGTCTTCCTTGCGGAGGCTCCACTCCGCTGCGCTCGGCTTTTCTGTTAGGACAAACCATGGTTCTAGCTCTCCCAGAACCAGACCCTCCTGCCAGCGAGCCCGTACCCATGGCGGATTCCCCACCTGAAGATCGAACCCACCCCGCCCGCCAAACACCTGGGCGAACTCCAGCTCCCAGTGGAAGAAGCCCTGTTGCTCCGCCACGTCACTCGCCCTTGCCACCCATGGGAACCGGCTCTCCAGCCAGTACGAGCGGTCCATGCCCATCCAGTCAGGCAGCTCGTCTTCGTAGCGCTCCAGCGCGTCGAGCGAGTCGAATGACGCAACCAGTGACTCCGTCGGCACGTCGTGTGTGCCGAGTAGAGCCTCCGCGAAGTCCAGCCAGTCGTTGAGGTCTGCGAGCGGGATCACGTCACGGCGCTGCTCGGCGAAGGCATGCTCGCCCCTGCGGGTGCCCTTCCTGCGCTTGTCGATGTCGCCGCGCTTGACCTCCTTGACCGTGACGTTGCCGAGGAGGTCGATCTCGTCGTACGTACGGATCACTTCACTCGCGTCAGGGATCTCGGTGCCCTGCCCGGACACGTCTTCTGCGCGCGCGTACCGTTCGTTCGACCCGTCAAGCAGACCCACGTCCTGAACCGGCCAGAACCACAGCGCACACCACGCGTCCATGACCTGCTTCAGCCGCCAGTACGGCGTGTCCACCGCCAGCAGGTCCGCTAGGACCTTCTCCCTCGGTACCGCTTCCTTCGGTGAGCGCAGCCAGTCTTCGTCCGCCTCCCACACGTCGATGCGGCGGGAGATCTCCCGCTCGGAGATCGTCAGCCGCTGCACCACCAAGTCCCACAGGTACTCGGCCCGCCGGGCCAAACCCTGAAGACGCGCGGTCTGCTTCGCAGTCGGGGACTTCGTGATCGCCTTGCGCCAAGCGGCCAGTGCCTTCGTCGCCTCCGGCGCGAGCGCCTTCGCCTCCTTCTCCGCGGCGACCGCGCCCCACTCCTTCGCCGGAAGGAGGAAGTGGTGCACCGCACCCTCGGGCAGCGGCGTCCCCGCCTGTGCGTCCGCCAGCGGGTAGCGTTCCGGGGTCGTGCCCAGCCAGCCGCCCTTCTTCAGGCGCTCCGCCGGGTACACCTCACGCCGGCCGCCGATGAGCGAGTTGCCGCGGCGCAGGTGCAGGCCGAACCAGGGGGCCTCCATGCCCGGGTGCATGGTGTTGAGCCACAGCGAGACCTCGGCCAGTTCGACCGCCGTCTCGTTGAGGTCCACGCCGTACGAGTTGTGCAGGGCGATGTACGCCTTGGCCTTCTGGAGCTCGACCGCGTACTGCTCCGTGTCGATGGCCCGGCCCAGTTCCTGCTGCCTGCGGCGCAGGTACTCGGCCGCGACCTGGTTGATCGCCTCGTTGAGGAACGCGCCCGAGCCGAGGGCCGGCTCGCAGATCTTCCAGTCCAGGAGTTCCCGCGCCTCGGTGGTCGTGCCGTCCTGGTCCAGTCGGTGCTGGAGCGCCAGCTGGACGGTGACCTTCGTCAGCGATTCCGGGGTGTAGTACGAGGCCGAGGTCTGCCGGTCGCGGCCCGAGAGGCGGTACACGAAGGAACCCGGGTCGTACCGGACCCGCAGTTCCTCGCCGGTGTCCTTGTGCTGCCGCTTGACGAAGACGGAGTCCGGGTACTCCTCGGTCTTCGACTTCGGCACCAGCCAGGAGCCGTCCTTGGGGTCACCACCCTTGGCGACCTCGTACAGCTCCTCGCCCGCGATGAAGCCGCTGTAGGACATCAGGCCCTCGTACACCGCGCCCAGCTGGTTGATGCCCAGCTGCGCGTACGAGATGAAGCCGCCGCGTTCGCCCTTCTTGCCCTTCGTGAGCATGAGCTTGTGCAGGACCTCGTACAGCGTGGCATTGCGCAGCCGGGTGTCGACGTGACGGACGGACTCGCCCCGGGCGAGGGCCTCGTCCGCGTCGTGGCGCGGGTCGGGGACGGCGTCCGCGCCGATCAGCTGGATCGATTCGCGCTCGAAGAGCTTGGAGTGCAGGGGCTCGAAGCGCAGACCGAGGTCCTCACTGGTCTTCGCCTCCACCGCCTCGGCCGCCACTCCGTGCGTGCGACGCGGCCGGTAGCCGTCCTGAACCTTGCGGAACAGCAGGTCCAGGGACTCGTACAGGTAGAAGCCCTTGCGGGACTTCTCGTCGATGAGGTCCCGCTCGGCCACGAGTTCGCCGAGGCGGCCGAGGCCGTAGCCCATCTGGTACTCGGGATAGTCGGACGGCAGGATGCCCAGCTCCGGGCGGGCCTCTGCGTAGAGCAGGAACAGGATGCGGTACAGGTAGCGCAGCGACTCTCGGGTCAGCTGCTTCCCGAGTTCGGGGAGTTCACCGATGTCCTGCGGTGCTACACCCTGGTCGCGCAGGCGCTCCAGCACCTCGTTGGCGATCAGCTCTACGCTCGTGCGCAGCCCGTCGCGGAGTTCGCTGGAAACGCCCACCGCGTGCTTGGTGGACTTGCCGACGAGCTCGGCGAGGGGGTTCTCGCCGCCCTCCTCCGGCGTCCGCAGCGAGTCCGCGCCGAACAGGGCCGCGACCGTGTCGAGTTCGCCGCCCGCACGGGTGTCGTTGCGTTGCAGGGCCGTGTCCAGGGACACCGCCAGGTAGCGGCCCTCGCCCCAGACAGCGCGGTCGGCGAGGACGATGACGCCGCCGACGAGCAGCAGGACGTAGCGCGGCGCGTCCTCGCAGGCGAACAGGAACGAGGCCAGCTTCGAGCCCGTGGCCAGGGTGTGCGAGCCGTCGAGGGTCACCGGATCCAGGAGTCGGCCCGGGCCGTCGGGGTCCAGGGCCGCGTCGGGCTCGGCCGCCCAGCCGCAGTTCACGGCGACCAGGCCCTTCTCGGCGTGCGCGACCGGGATCTCGTAGGTCTGGCGGGCCCGTTCCACGGTGATGGTGCGCGGCTTGGCGTCGTAGCCGAGGGAGCGGAGCACGTCGGAGTTCAGGGCCAGCACCCGCTCCCGCCAGTCGGGAGCGGCGTACGTCAGCGAGTCGTCCTCGGTGTCGGGCGCGGAGGTGGTGCCGTCGGCGTCCTCGGGGAGGGCGAAGAAGGACCGCGCCCGGAAGTAGTCGCGGCGCAGGGCGCGCAGTCCCGCGCGCGGAGTGACGGGGAGCGCGATGCTCTTCGGCTCCCGCACCGCGCCCAGTTCGTCAGGGGCCGTTTCCTGTGCCGCGTCTGCCGGCAGCCTGGCGGCCTCCTCCCGCTCCTTCCAGGTCTGGAGCAGGCCCGACTTGAGGTCCTTGGGCAGTACCTCGGCGAGGTAGTGCGCGGAGAAGTAGTCGCCGCGGTTGACGAGGGAGTCGTACGTCATGACAGGGCTCTTCTCACAGTGCGGCGGGCGCGGCGGACTGGGGCGCGGGCGCAGCGGGTGGGGCGTCGGGGTCGGGAAGCAGGACCGCGAGGACGCGCAGCATGGGGCGCTGTCCTGTGGTCAGCAGGTCGTCGGCGAGGTCGGTGAGCCGCTTCTTGGTGTGCTCGCCGGCGAGAGTGGGCTGCTCCCACTCGCCGAGCCTCTCCTTGTGCAGCGCGATGGACTCGCGCAGCGGCCGGTCCCAGGCGTCGCGGTGCTCCTCCATGAAGGATTCGGCGGCCGTCAGCACGTCGGGGATGGCGGCCTTCAGAGGGGCGGGGTCGCGGTAGCGGAGCTTGTTCGCCATGGTGGGCCCCACCCCGGAGCTGCGCAGCAGGGAGACCATGTCCGCGTTCACGGTTCCGCTCCTGGTCACGCCCATCCACTTCACGACGGTGGGCCTGCCGAGGCTGTTCGAATACACGCCCTGCACGAGGAACGTGGGCTCTGCGACGCCTGCGGTGATCATCGGGGCTTCCTGGCGGCCGAGCCGGACCAGCACCTTGTCGGTGAGCCACTCGACCACCGGGTGCAGATCGGTCAGCAGCGAGATCTCCGGCCAGCTCGATGTGGAGTCCGCCTCGCGGGCCCGCTGGAGCGAATGCTGGGCAAGCCGCCGGTTGAAGGTGACGAGCAGGCGCTCGCGCAGTCCCTGCTCCCGCAGGTAGTCCACGGGCAGGGCCTTGAGACGGTGGAGGAGGTCGGCGGGGGGCTTGAACGACAGCAGCCCCGACTGGTCGTCGCGGTCGAGGTCCAGCCGGTCGCGGGCGTCGGGGTACACCTCGCGCAGCGCCTCGTCGAGGAAGTGGGCGGTGGAGTCGAAGAGGCGGGGGAGTACGGCGCTGCTCGCGTCCATGCCGCTCGCGGGTGCTTCCGGTGCGGAAGCTTCCGAGGAGTCCTCCGTGGCAACGTCCGCGGCTTCTGCCGGGTGTTCGCCGACCGAGCCGAAGAAGTCCGCGAGGAAGTCGTCCATCACGGCCGCATCCCCGTCGGCTCCGGACTGCCGGGCGTCCAGGGACTCGTCCACGGTCTTACCGCGCAGCAGGTCCTGGATCAGGGACTTCTCCTCGGCCTCCGCCCGGTAGAGCCCGCTGACGGCCTCGGCGGTGCCGAGCGCGCGGTACGCCTGGTCCTCGCGCTCCAGCAGGCGTTCGGAGACGAGGGTGTCGTCCTTGGCCCCTTCGACCTCGCTGGTGAGGATCAGCGCGCGGAACTGCGGCTGGTGGGCCTGCCCGTAGCGGTCGATGCGGCCGTTGCGCTGCTCGATGCGGATCAGCGACCACGGGACGTCGTAGTGGACGAGCTGATGGCACTGGCGGTGCAGGTTGACGCCCTCGGAGGCCACATCGCCGGTCAGCAGGATGCGTACCGGAGCGCCGGCGAGTCCGAACTTCTCCACGACGTCCATCTGCTGTTCGTCGGAGAGGCCGCCGTGCATTACCTGGGTGCAGCCCTGCGCGGTACGGCCCCGGAAACCGAGGGCGGCGGGCAGGACGGTGGCGAGCCATTCCAGGGTCTGGACGCGCTCGGAGAAGACGACGACGCGGGTATCGGAGGAGGGGCCGACACCGATGGCCTTCAGCTGTTCCACCAGCGCGCCGAACTTCGCCGAATCCGCCTCGGTCATGTCCGCGGCCAGCTCCGCCAGGCGGTGCAGGGCGGACAGCTCTGCCGCCGTGCCCCGGGGGTCGTCCTTCTTGCCCAGGGTCTTGATGCGAGCGGCGACGGTGGCCTTGAACGCCGCGTGGGAGGACAGGAACGACTTCAGGAGGGTGTACGGGAAGAGCGGTACCGAGCTCACGGAGGTGCCGCCGTCGTTCGGCAGCCAGACCGCCGCCAGCTCCTCGAAGATCTTCTCCTCGGCGGGTGTGGCCGGGCAGTGCACCGCCTCGGACGGGCCGCGGTCCGCCCACTGTCCCTTCATCTGCTCGCGGACTTCGGTGCTGACCTTCGTACGCCGGATGAAGAGGTGCTCGATGTCCTCGGCCCGGTAGTTGTCCGGGTCGCGGATCGCAGCGGGGTCCAGAAGGCTGATGAGCTCGGCGAAGGACTTCGCGTCGCCGTTGTGGGGGGTCGCGGAGGCGAGGATCAGGGCGTCGGTGCGGGGGGCCAGGGTCTGGGCCAGCTGGTTGCGGAGCGAGCCGCGGTTGATCAGGTTGTGCGACTCGTCGATGACGACCGCGTCCCAGCGGATCTGCTCCAGGTGGTGCCGGTACTGATCGGTGTTCTTGAGGGTGTCGATGGAGACGATCACGCGCTTGAAGAAAGTGAACGGATTGCGGCCGGCCGGGATCTCCCGCTGGATCCGCTCGATGCCCACCGAGTCCAGCCGCACCAGCGGAATCGCGAACCTCGTCCAGAGCTCGTGCTGGAACTGCTCCAGCACGTGCTGCGGGGTGACGACGAGGATCCGCTCCCCGCGGCCGCGGCGGATCAGCTCGGCGAGGGTGAGGCCGATCTCCAGGGTCTTGCCCAGGCCCACCACATCCGCGATGAGGAGGCGCGGGCGCAGATTGGCGCCCGAGAGGGCGAGCTCGGCAGGCCGACGCTGGTAGGGCAGCGGATCCAGCAGGAACGAGTCCGCGAGGGCCAGCCGGCGTTCCGACTGGGGCAGCGCCGTCCGGCGCAGGACGGCTTCCAGAAAGAGACGGGAGCGCCGGTAGTTCGGAGAGTCGTCCGCGATCAGCCGGGTGTCCCGGGGGTCGATCAGCTCGATCGTGTCCAGACGTGTGAAGAACACGGCCTCCTGGTCGCGTACGAAGTCGGACACACCGACCACTTCCACGCGGGCGCCGTCCTCCGCGGTCTGCAGGGAGCTCTTGACCAGCCACACCTCGTCACGGACGAGGACCTGTGCGCCTGCCGGGAACTGGTCCTGCCCCGCCTCGGCCGACACGTCGCCGTTCTGCTCGGAGCTGGTCTGGACGACGGTCACCCGTGGCCTCCTGTGGCGTTTCGTGGCGGATGGGGCAGGTCCTCCAGTATCGCGGGTCCGCGCCCGTCAGAAGGTCGCGGATGCCGCATAGGCCTCGCGTAGCCGCTGGGCGGTGATCCGGGCCTGGGCGGAGTGGCGGGGGCGTCCTCCACGTGTCCTGGCCGGGGGGCCGGGTGCCGGGAGGGGAGACGGGGCGTGGCCCGTGTCGGCGGTTGGCGCTGAGGGCGGCTTCTGCGCCGGACCCATGGCGCCGGCGGCCTCGGGCTGAGGCCTGGGGTGGTCGACGACTGTGGGGGTCCGGCCGGGGCCGGTAGGAGGCAGTACGCGCGTCGTTTCGGTACCGGTCCCGGTCGCCGCGGGCGGTTCCGCCGTCGCCCCGGCCTCCGGCTCTCCGGCGGGGGAGAAGGGAACGGTCGGCGCCTCGGCCGGGTGGAGCAGGCTGTCCAGCAGCTGCGTGGGCGCAGCCGTGTGACTCGTCAGGCGGCGTCGGGCCTGGGCGACCTTGAAGCCCTGCGCCTCGATGACGGCGCGACACTGCTGCACCACACCGTCGAGGGCGGGTCGGTCCTGGGGCTGGTGCGCCAGCATGGCCGTCAGCAGGGGCACGAGCTCGTCCGGCACCCCCGACAGGTCGGGGGCCTTCCCCGGGTCGGTGACCTGGTGGAACAGGACGTGGATGTTGGCCGCCTGGTAGGGGAGGTGGCCGGAGGCGGCGAACAGCAGCACGGCGCCGAGTGCGTACACGTCGACAGCGGGCGTCAGCGGCTTCTCACCATTGGCCTGCTCAGGCGGCATGCAGGACGGGGTGCCGACGACGGTGTTGGGTGCGGTCAGGGACACGCTCGACTCGGCGAAGACGGCGAGTCCGAAGTCGATGATCTTCGGGCCGTTGGGGCCGAGGAGCACATTGGCGGGCTTGAGGTCGCGGTGCAGCAGACCCTGCTTGTGCACGGTCGCGAGTGCCTCGGCAAGCGTCGCCCCGAGCGAGGCCGTGAGCAGGGAAGGGAGCGGTCCGTGGCTCGCCACGTGCTGGCTCAGGTCGAGCCCCTCGATGTACTCGGTGGCCAGCCACGGTCGGTCGGCTTCCGGGTCGGCGTCCAGGAGCGCTGCGATCCGGGCACCCCAGATCGTCTTGAGGATCTCCACTTCCTGGGCGAAGCGCTGCCGCGTCTCGGAATCCACGACGGAGGGCTTGATCACCTTGACTGCGGCGGGCTCACCGCCCGGGGACTCTCCCAGATACACCTGCCCCATCCCGCCGTGCCCGATACGGCCGAGCAGCTCGTAGCCGCCCAGCTCGGTGGGGTCGTGTGGGCTGAGAGGTGCGATCTGCACGAGCTGCCTTTCCACTCGGGCGGGATGTCATCTGGACAGACAGTCGTGTCTGACTGGGCTAGCGCACACCGTATCCATCTGGACGACGGTTCCGTACCGCTGGAGGAGAAGCCCAGGGGAGCTGATGGCCGCTTCAGCCGAGATCCCGGTTGCGTTCCGCGAGACATCGGAGCCACAGCTCGTATGCCTGGCGGGCCTCGTGGACCGACTCGACGGCGAACCCCCGCTCGGCAAAGCCGGCCGCGGCCGCCTCCCGCACCACACGGACCACGTGGTCCGCCACCATGTCGAGGCGCTCGGCATGGGCGTCCCGCAGCCGCGGTGCCAGTTCCTCTCCACGGGCGGCCACGGCCATCAGGTCCTCAAAACCGGTCTCGTCCGTGTAGGCAGAAGGAAGGCCGGGAAGGTCGGCCGACGAGAGATGACGGACAGCCGGCGGCCTCTGCCCGAATTCCTCCTCGCGTCCGAGGAGACGGTTCAGCAGAGTGCGTGTCGCGTCCGTGTCGCGGACGAGTGCCGAGGTGGCTTCCAACGCGGCCAGCTGTACGGGAATGTCTGCGGCTTCCTCGGCTGCGAGCAGCTCAGCCAGTCGGTCAGCGATCTTTCGGCCCGTCTCCGATGCCTCATCGATGACGTTGTCGCAGGCGTCGAGTTCGGAGAAAGCACGCTCGGCCGTACGTACAGCCGCGCGCACCATGGCGGCCTTGTCGCCGTCGAACCGGCCTACCGCCTGCGCCAGCTGTGAGGCTGTCATGGAGGAGGCGGCGGCCAACTCGTCGGCGTGCCGCTGCCTGGCCGTGCCGTTGGGCGTTCCGATTCCCACCGTTTCCCCCTGCCGTGACGATGTTCCCTCTGTAGATCATGGACGGCTCTTCGTGCGCGGGGCAATCCGCGGCGGGAACCCGTGACATCTGGACATCATCGTTGGCCGGAAACATGCACATCCCCATCGCAGTGGATCATCGCGCCCCACAATGCGTCCATGCCCACTGGCACAGCACACACCACCCGGACGAGGACACAGATGGCCGAGGAATACCCGGAATTCCAGCTGCGCCTGCCCCACGGTGGGCCGACGGCGCGAGGTCGGCTGCTCTCCGAGATGGGTACCAACGGCAGTCAGAAGATGGTCGTGCTCGCCGGGTCCCCGGCTCGTCCGGACGTCGTGCCGTCCTTCCCGTTGAGGACACCCTCCTCGCACAGGCTGCGGGTAAAGCTGATCGAGGAAGGGGTGATACGCGAGACCACCACCTGGCCCGGGTGGCTGGAGGTGGTCCAGGACGTCGAGTGCAATTCGCCGTCCGCCGCAGGTGACATTCTCGTGGGCCGCAGCTGTAACGGATGGCTCGAGTGGAAGACCGAGGACGGCCGACCGCTCGCCGATTTCCTCGAACAGGTCTGGTCGGGCCCCAGCCGCGCGTGGCTCGTGAGGGCTGCCCACCCCTGGGCCTCCGACCTCGTACAACAGTTGTGGCTTCTTGAGGGCCGAGTGACCCTCGCTGCCCTCCGGCTGAGGCCGGACGTGGCCCAGGGCGTCAGCAAGGAGCAACTCCGTACCTTTGTCGATGAGGACTACGAATCGACTGCGACCTATGACGAGAAGGTGCAGCTCGTCGACGAACTGCACGCCTTCTTCTCCCGGATGCGGCCGGGGGACACGGTGTGTACCGTCTCCGACGGCCGGCTCTACATCGGTGAGATCACCGGAAGCGTCGAGCAGCGAGTCGCCGAGGACGGCAGTAGCAACTTGCGCCGCCCCGTGGAGTGGGGGAGGGAGGGCTTCCCGCTGACGGACTTGCCTGAGGAACTCCGGCTGCAGCTGTCGCTGAAGCACGATGTGGTCGATCTGACGACTTCCAAGGCCATCATCGACGGTCTGGGCGTCAGCGACGAGGAACTCGTGCAGGAGGCCTTGGACAGCGGGGCTGAGCCCGGAGCCGAGCCCGCGGCCGTCACTGCCCGCCGCGAAGTGGAGCTGCCCGAACCCACGGAGGAGCTGCGGAAGACACTCAACGTGCACCACGTGGAGTGGTTGCAGGAGGTCAGGAACCTCCTGGAGGACGAGAAGCAGCTGATCTTCTACGGTCCCCCGGGCACGGGGAAGACGTTTCTCTCGCAGGAGCTCGCCGAGTACCTCGGCGGGGGACGCGAGCAGGTGAAGGTGGTCCAGTTCCACCCCTCGTACGCGTACGAGGACTTCTTCGAAGGCTTCCGCCCTCGTGAGGACCCCAAGACGCGCGAGGTTGCGTTCCGCCTCACAGCCGGTCCACTGCGGGAGTTCGCCGCGCTCGCCCGCCGCGAGGGAAACCGGCACATCCCGCATTTCCTGATCATCGATGAGATCAACCGGGCCAACCTGGCCAAGGTCTTTGGCGAGCTGTACTTCCTCCTGGAGTACCGCGACCGCTCGGTTCGGCTGACCTACTCGGGCGAGGACTTCTTCCTGCCCCGCAACCTCTTCATCATCGGCACCATGAACACGGCCGACCGCTCGATCGCCCTCGTGGATGCGGCGATGCGCCGGCGCTTCGCCTTCGTCGAGCTGTCTCCGCGCATCGAGCCGACCGGCGGACTTCTGCGCCGATGGCTGGCCGAGGAAGGCAAGGATCCCGAGCCGGCCGATCTGTTGGACGCGTTGAATGCCCGCATCGACGACGCCGACTTCCGGATCGGACCGTCCTACTTGATGAAATCCGGAGTTTTCCGGGAGGGGGGACTGGAGCGCACATGGCGGACCAAGATCCTCCCGCTGCTGGAGGAGCACCACTACGGCGAAGGCGTGGACATCGAAAGCCGTTACGGGCTGTCGGCGCTGCGTGGGGCGGTGGCGATGCAGTCCGGGTATGAGGAGTCGAGTGAGGGGTTCGACTCGGAGTGACGGCCGTCGTTTCCCTCGTCGAGCACGCGCCCGCCCGAGCCTTCCCGATGCCGGACACGGTCGGCCGCGCATTGGCAGCCTCGAAGATCCTCGAAGAAGCCGCCCCCGACTCCTATATGCCGGGAATGTGGCGCCTGCGTGCGGGGAGCAAGGTCGGGGTGGTGGCCGTTGCCGTCCCGGGTGGCGAGACGATCAGCGTACGCATCACTCCCAAGGTGCCCGTCGCGCGTCTGTTCTTCCTGCTCGGCTACAGCAATGACCCAGCCGGCTGGCGGGACGGCTTGGTCGATGTCGCCGAGCACAGCGAATTGCTCCCTGCGCTTGCCCATGCCGTCGAGCGTCAGACCGACCGGGCTCTGCGGCCGGGCCTGCTCCAGGGCTACCGGACCGTCGAGGAGGCGTCCCTGGTCGTACGGGGCCGGATTCGGGAGACCGAGCAGATCAGAAGGCGGTTCGGCATGCCCCTGCCGGTGGAGGTGGCCTACGACGAGTTCACCACCGACATCGCCGAAAACCGGATCCTGCGTGCTGCCGTCGACCGCCTTCTGATCCTCCCCGGTGTGCCCCAGACGGTACGGACGCGCCTGATGCGCCAGCGCGCCCGGCTGGCAGACATCACACCGCTCGTACGGGGACAGGTGATTCCGGCTTGGCGGCCGACGCGTCTCAACACCCGCTATCACCAGGCGCTCCACCTCGCTCAGGTGGTTCTGGACGGGGCGTCGGCAGAGCACCTTCCCGGTGGCCTGCGCATGGACGGGTTCCTCTTCGACATGAACCGCGTATACGAGGACTTCGTGTGCGCAGCGTTGCGGGAAGCACTGCGTCCTTACGGAGGCCGGAGCGCCCTACAGGCAAGGGACGTACATCTGGACGAATGTGATTCCGTCCGGCTACGGCCGGATTTCGTCTGGTACGCGGACTCGGGGACGCCGCGCATAGTGGTTGATGCCAAGTACAAGGCCGGCAAGCGGCGAGGCTATCCGAACGAAGACCTCTATCAGATGCTGGCCTACTGCACTGCATTCGGCCTGTCTGAGGGCCATCTGGTGTACGTCAAGGGCAGCGCGCCTCACACCAGTCACCGAGTACGTCGTGCGGGGACGGTCCTCCACCAGCACGCCCTCGACCTGGACCGACAGCCGGAGGCTCTTCTGGCGGAGATCAGGGAATTGACTCAACGTATGGTCGCGGGTGTAAGGGTCGCAATTGGTCACCGCGTACGGGCCGCCTTGGAGCTGGAAGTTCGGGATTCGAGGAGGAGCGCCCGCCGTGCGGCGTGATCCCAGGGCCCTTCGGCCCGGCTGGAACGAGTCAGCGCATGTGGTTCGGATCGGCTGCTGACGCTCGCGTTGCCCGTTGAGGCTGCGCCCCAGCCAGCGGCTACATGGCTCGTCACCAGCGGCGGCTGGGACCAGCCGGCTGTGCTTGCGACTCTGACACCCGCTGCGGGCCGCCTGCCGTGCGCTGCGGCGGCGTGAGTCAGGCCCCCTCCACGACTGCTAGGTGGTTGCAGAGCTCGTTAGCCGCGCGCGCCACCTCGTCGTCGGGCAGGCAGCTCCAGACCGTGTCGACGCCTTGCTGCAGGGCCGGCTCATTGCTGAACCGGATGAGGTCTGCGGCGTGCAGGCAAAGGAGGAGCGAGGCCGCCTCACCCGCCGTAGTATCGGCCTCCACATCCATGGACCGTGACGCTCGATTGACGCTCTCGGCGTCTGAGAGATCATTTGTGTAACTAGAAACCCTAACTGACCTGCATGTTTGCAGGCTGGACTCCTCGCTACATCTTAACGATGACGCACCACGTGGAGTGCGTGGCGATCCTGGAGCCGATCGCGAAGGGCGCCTGACCCACCCCGCTCCCACGCCCGCCTGCGGGTTCCCTGA
>NZ_JBSGZI010000012.1:0-72672 GCF_053610945.1 Streptomyces sp. NPDC054849 | reverse complement strand
AGCGGGGCGGCGGTGTTGTCAGGCGGCCAGGTCGGCGTCTGAGGGGGCGTCGGCAGTGGGAGGGCCGGTGCCGACGTGGGGCGGGGCGTAGCGGGTGATGCGCTCGACACAGCTGTCGCGGTCGGCCGTGGCCTTGAGGGGGATGTGTACAAGGGTCCCGTCGGGGTGTGGGTCGGTGCGCAGCCCAGACGGGCACGGGGCGTTCTCACGCAGCAGGACGTGCAGTTCGTTGCGGCGCCCGGTGCGTTCCGGCCAGGCCCGGCGGATGTCCGCCCAGGCCAATTCGGCGGCGACCCGTCGGCCGGTCCGGCGGCGGCCACGGACCCGCAGGCTGCGGCGGCTCAGGGTCACCCGCCAAGGACGCAATGGCACCGCCCAGATGAGCAGCGTCCAGGCAGCCGCGGTGGCGCAGAAGGCCGGCCAAGGGGGATCGGTCGACCATAGGGCGGTGAGCTGGCCGAAGGCGAGCAGGGTGGTCATCACGGTGCCCGCCGTGCGGGGGCGCTCCGACAGCACATGGGGTGTGGGTCGGCGCCTGCCCCGGACAAGGGGCTGGACCGGAAGTCCGGGGGCGAACAGGGCGAGGGCGGCGGTGACCAGGGACGCTGTCGACCGGGGAGAGCCCGCCAGCTCTCGGGAAGCGGTGATCCGCACGCCCGCCGGCATCAGGACGTGCACGGCGTGGGGCTCCGGCAGGATGTAGGTGTCCCGGCCGGCCGGGGGCTTCGGCGGCGGCTGCCGAGTCGTGATCCGCAGTACCACCCGTCGGCGAACGTCGAGTTCGAGGCACCGGATGTCGTCCCACCTCACGTGTTGACGCAGCGGAAGCAGGATGCCGGTCGAGAAGCTCACACCGTCGGAGTCCAGGGCGAACTGCAAGGGCCGTGCTTGTGCGATGGCGGCGCACAGTGCGCCGATCAGCAGGCACAGGACGGCCAGGGGCCACGGCTTGCCGAGGCCCAGTACAGCCCCGGAGGGCGCCAGTAGTACGAGGAGTGCTGCCAGCACGGCGGGAGCCCGGTGCCAGGGTCCCATCCGAAACTCGAGGCGCGGTTCGTCGGAAGGGGCGACCATCGCCGTGGTCCAGGGCAGTGGTGCACCGACTGCGGTGGCGGTGGCGGTGGCGGCCTCGGGATCGGCCGGCGGTCGTCCCCGATCCGGTGCGTGCGGCGCGGAAACGGGTGCCGGCGGTGCGGCGCGTGAGGGCGGGCGATCGGCCGTTGTGCTCACCCTGCCGGCGGCGGCGACCGGGGACAGCACCGCGAGAAGCTCCGAGGCCGACGGGCGCTTGGCCGGGTCCCTGGCGAGGCATGCGGCGGCCATCGGACGCAGCTCGACCGGAAGCGCCGACACATCGGTCACGCCGCTCAGCACACGGTGCCGCAGCGCTTCTCCGCGCACACCGCCGAACGGCAGCCCGCCGGCCGCGCGGACGAGCACCGCGCCGAACGCGAACACGTCGCAGGCCGACGAGACCTCGTCGGACTCGATCAGTTCCGGGGCGATGAACCCCTCCGTTCCGGATGCCGCGCCGGCGGAGGTGTGCGTGCTGTCAGGACCGTGCGCGATGCCGAAATCGACGATGCAGGGGCCGTCCGGACCCATGATGATGTTGTCCGGCTTCAGGTCGCGGTGGACGATTCCCTCCTCGTGGAAGGCGACCAGTGCTTCGGCCAGTCCAGCGCCCAGCCGCCCGAGGCCGGCGAGGTCCAGCGGCCCGTCCGCGGCGATCCGGTGCCTCAGGGTGGGTCCCGGAACGTACACGGTGGCGAGCCACGGCTGCGCCCCGTCAGGGTCGGCCGCGTGGACGGCCGGCGTGTGGATGCCGCCGACGCGTCTCGCCACGTCGACCTCGCGTCGGAACCGGGCACGGGAGCGTGGGTCGTGAAGCCGGTCGGGGCGGACCACCTTGACCGCGACATGTCTGCCGCCGCGGCTCCGGCCGAGGTACACGCGGCCCATCCCGCCCTCGCCGAGTACCTGCTCCAGCGTGTACTCCGCAATCGAGCTCGGGTCCCCGGGACCCAGATCCCACATGTTCCGCCCCCCGTCCGCCTGCCGCGCCTGGGCTGCTGTCGGAGCGTCCAATGTACGCGCGCCACCCCCTGCTATGGAGGGCGAGACAGACAACGCCTGCCGTTCGCCGTCCGATTGGTGGCGGGCGCCCGGGTGGGGAGGACGGGCGGCACCGGCAAGGACGACTCCGGCGCCGTCCCCGACGCGGTTGCCGGTGTTCGAAGTGGGGAGGGTGGCGCGGCCTCATCGGAGGCCGGTGACGTCGGCTCCACCCGGCCCTTCCGAGAGACGGGGCGCCGTGAGGTCATGCATGAGGTGGAGGCCGTCGGCTACCGGGTCGAGTCATGTCCCGGCCCGGTGGGTCATCGCGAAGCACACCCGGGGTCCGCGTCACGGGGCAAGGAACGGGCTGGGTACGCCGTGCCAGGAGACCCGCAGGACCTCACGTGTGCGAGTGCAGGCGACGAAGAGGAGGCTCAACTCTCTCAGCAGGTCTTCCCGGTGCTGATGGGGATCGACTTCCGGCGGTGTCAGAGCCGAGGCCAGAGGGACGACGCCGTCGCTCACACCGGCGACAGCGACGCAGCGGAACTCCAGTCCCTTCATACGGTGCATGGTTCCGATGGAGACGCTGCCGCCGGATGCCTGAGCCGTGCCCAGGAATGTCGCCATGGGTGCCCGGGTCGTGCGTGTGCCGACGTTTCGACTGATCACCGTACGGTATGGGGCGACAATGGCGGCTCCGCGTCGAGGGTTTGGGAAGAGGGCGGGCGTGCACGCTCAGGAGACCACGTTCAGCAAGCTGGTCCAGGGGGAGCAGCAGTTCCAGGTACCGCTCTACCAGCGCACCTACAGCTGGCAGCGCGACGAGCTGCGGCAGTTGTGGGACGACGTGCAGGAGCTGGTCGAGGACCGGCAGGAAGGGCGGCCCGGCTCGGGTCACTTCCTCGGTTCGGTCGTGCTGGCGCCCGAGCGCGTCGCCGCGGGCGGGATGCAGCGCTGGCTCGTCGTCGACGGCCAGCAGCGGATGACCACCCTGATGCTCGCGTTCACGGCGCTGCGTGATCACCACCGGGACAGGGGCTCGGTGAAGAAGGCCGCGCGGATCAACGACCTCATCCTGGTCAATACGTATCAGGACGGGTACGACGGCTATCGGCTGCTGCCGACGCAGGCGGACCGTGAGGCCTACGCGGCCTGTGTGGACAGTCTTCCGAAGGCCGGAGGCGCCGGAAACGTGGGCGCTGCCTACCGCTTCTTCGTCGCCGCCCTGGCCGAGGGGGCCGAGAACGGTGGTGAAGCCTGGGTGGACGTGGTCGAGGCCGTTCTCGGAGACTGCCTCTCGATCGTCGCGATCACTGCCGCGGAGGGCGACAACGTCTACCGCATCTTCGAGTCCATCAACAACACCGGCGTGGGGCTCAGCCAGAGCGACCTGCTGCGCAACTACCTCTTCATGTGCCTGCCGGGCAGGGGCGAGGACGTCTACCGCAAGCGATGGCTCCCCATGCAGGAGCTCCTCGGCCCCGCCCGTCTGGAGCTGCTGGTGTGGCTGGACCTCGTCGTCGGCGGGAACAGCCGGGCTCGGCAGAGCGAGATCTACCGGGATCAGAAGAAGCGCCTGGAGCCGCTGAGCGGAAACGAGGCGGCGCTGGAGGCGGAAATCGCCCGATTCTCACTGCGCGCCGACCGTCTCATGCGGATCCTGGAGCCCGAGAGGGAGGGCGATGCCGGGCTGCGGGCGGTGTTGGAGCGCCTGTCGCGTTGGGGCGGCCAGACCCACTACCCACTGGCCCTGCACCTCCTCGACCTCGTGGACGAGGGCAGGACCACGGCCGCGGAAGCGGCGGACGCGCTCGCCTACGCGGAGAGCTACATGGTGCGGCGCCTCTTCGCGGGCCTGTCCACGACGGGCAGCAACCGGGTGTTCATGGAACTCCCCAAGGAACTGGACAAGGACGGCTCCCCGGCCGAGGCGGTACGCCGGTTCCTTTCACGCCCCCGTACAGGCGCCCGTGTCTGGCCGGGCGACGACGCGGTCCGGGAAGCCGTCCGCACCCGCCCGTTCTACAAGACAGGACGCAGTAACCAGCGCTTCCAGATCCTGCGCCGGCTGGAGGAGAGCTACGGTTCGAGCGAGCCCGTCGACTACGACAAGGCGCCGCTCACCGTCGAACACGTCCTGCCGCAGAGCCCGGCCCAGCAGTGGTTCGACCTGCTGGCCGAGGAAGCCGCGGACGGCGAGAGCCCCCAGGAGATTCACAACCTGCTCGTGCACACCCTCGGAAACCTCACTCTTTCGGGTGAGAACGTACGGCTCTCCAACCACCCCTTCCGCCGCAAGCAGGAGCTGCTCGACTCCAGTGCCCTGCGGATGAATCAGGAGATCGCCGCGCAGGAGCGCTGGGGCCGCAGGGAGATTCTCGCCAGGGCCGAGGAACTGGCCGACCGAGCCGTGCGCTTGTGGCCCGGGCCTCTGGACGAAGTCGGGCATTCGGACGACGAGTGGGCGGGCTGGCGGGAGTTGAGGGAGATCCTGCTCGCCGTGCCAGCCGGGACCTGGACGTCGTACGGTGAGCTCGCCGCTCTCATCGGTACCAGCGCGATCGCGGTCGGCAACCACGTGGCGGCCAGGCCGGGACTGCACTGCGCGTACCGTGTGCTGACCGCCGACGGCCGGATCGCGGGCGGATTCCGATGGACCGACGACCGGCACTCGGGGGATCCCAGGGCCGTCCTGGAGGCCGAGGGCGTGCCCTTCGACGAGAACGGGCGCGCCTCGAAGGCCCACCGGCTGAGCAGCACCGACCTGGCCGTCCTGGTGGGCAAGGAGCTGCCGGAGGAGACTTCGGCGGCGTCGGCAGCGTCGCAGACCGGCGGCGACGAGGCCGGCACCCGCTTCGAAACGCTGCTGCGTGCGAACCAGACGCCGGAGGTCGTCGAAGGCGTCATGGCAGCCCTCCGCTTCTGGGAGGAGCAGGGCGGCCACCGGGTCTACGGCAAGGCGAACGAGACGAGCTGCTTCCCGACCGTGGACGCGGGCCGGCCGGGCTCGCCGCGTGCTTTGTGGCCGATCGGGATCTACCCGGTGAGCGGGACGGCGGAGGTCGTCTTCCAGTACCTCAAGCGGCGTCCGCCGTTCGACGACGAGCCGATGCGCCGCGCCCTGATGGAGCGCTTCAACGCCATCGACGGCATCGACCTCGCCGAGGCCAAGCTCGACCTGCGTCCCTCCTTCTCGCTGGAGGTCTTCGCCGCGCATCCCGAGGAGATCCGGTCCGTACTGGAGTGGTTCATCCACGAGGTCGCCTTGGCGGAAGCCCGCCGCCCGATCGGCGACGGCGACCCGGCGGTGTTCTGACAGGCACGGCGCGGCAAGACCTCCTCAGCCGGCCGGATCCGGCCCTCCAACGCACGGGCGTCCTCCAGCGTTTTATGGGTGACGTCGTAGCTGACCGGACCGATGCGAATCGGCCAAGTACTCAAGTCCCTGCCGATCACGGACGGCGCTCCAGGAGGATGGCGGGCAATGGACATGACTTCTCCGCAGGCGCAGGGCCCGCCCGGCGGGTATGGGCCCTTCGCGCATCTCACCGCTCCGAATGTGCTGCTCTACCGGTCGGTGATGCAGGCCTTCCTCGTCGCCAAGGAGCGGTTCGCCGTGCACCTGCGGCCCGAGGACGTGTACGCGGGACTCTCCTCCGGGGCCCGGCCGACGGAGCTCGACGCCGTGGTCAAAGCACTCGACAGCCTGGTGGGGTGGGGGAATCTGCGGGCCGACCCGGACACCGGACGGGTCACCGCCGTCGAGGACTTCTACCGCAAGCGGTTCATCTACCAGCTCACGCGAGAGGGCGAGGCGGCGGAGGAGGCCCTGTCCGCGTACGACGAGGCGCTCGGGCGGCGGGGCGCGCTGCAGGCCGTCGCGCTGCACGACATCGTCACGCAGCTGCGGGCCCTGCTCGTGCTGGCGGCCGAGGAGGAGCCCGATCCGGCCAAGACGCATCTGGCGCTGGACGGGCTCGCGAGCCGTTTCGGTGCACTCGCCGACAATGCCCGGGCGTTCATGGGCTCGCTCCAGCGGACCATCGACCTCCACGACGTGGCGGAGGATGTCTTCCTCGTCTACAAGGACCAGCTCATCCAGTACCTGGAGCGGTTCATTCAGGACCTGATCACCCTCGGCGGGCGCATCGCCCGGCTGATCCTGGAGCTGGAGGAGGGCGGGAGCATCGAGCGGCTGCTCTGGGCCGCGGCCGCCCGTGAGGCGGCGGACGCCACCCCGCAGGAGGCGGCGTACGCGGCGCAGGCCGCGTACGAGCGGTGGGCCGGCCGGTGGGCGGGGCTGGCGGCCTGGTTCCTCAGCCGGGACGGCCGGGAGTCGCAGGCCCGGCTCCTGCGCGGCCGGGCACTGGGCGCGATCCCTCAGCTGCTGGCCGTCGTACGGTCGCTGAACGAGCGGCGGGCCGGGCGTTCGGACCGCTCCGCCGACTTCCGCACCCTTGCGCGCTGGTTCGCCGAAGCGCCCGACGACGACGCCCGGCACCGGCTGTGGCGCACCGCCTTCGGGCTGTACCCGGCCCGGCACCTCAGCGTGGACGCCGAGACCCTGGCCGCCCGCCACGCTCGTCCCGAGCCCGCGGGCACCGCGTGGGCCGATGCCGCGCCGCTGCGGATCAGCCCGCAGCTGCGCCGCACGGGGAGCTACGAGCGGCGCGGTAAACCCCGCAAGGTAGAGGACCGGCGGGAAGCGCGACGGCTGCTCGCCGAGACGGCCGCCAAGCAGGCCGCCGAGACAGCCGCGGCCCGGGCCCGGCTCGTCACCCACGGCATCACCAGACTGTCCGGACTCGGCGAGCTCGACCCCCTCAGCTTCCGGCTCTTCCTCCAGCTCCTCGGGGACGCGCTGGCCACCTGGCGACCCGGTATGACGCACACCTCGGCGACCAGCGGCGACGGCTCCATGGAGATCCGGCTCACGGCGCCGACCGACGGGTCCGGGTCCACGGCCGAGGTCCGCACACCGGACGGGACCTTCCGCGGCCCGGACCACACCATCGAGATCATCGATCTCACCGAAGGAACAGGAGGGGGCGGAGCGTGATGACGACCCCGCTCGCCGAAGTGCTCGACGGGCAGTACGCCGCCGAGCGGCGCAAGGCAGCCCGTGCGCTGCTGAAGCAGCCGCTGCTGCTCGCGCACGGCGCGTACGCCGACGAGTTCCGCCTCGTCCGGCGACACGCCTCCGAGCTGCGCGAGTGGTTCGACCGCAACACCGGCTGGTCCCTCCAGGTCGACGCCGAGACCGCCCGGCTGGGCAAGGTCCCCGGTGTGCCGGACGACGCCACGCACCCCGCGCGCGAGGTCACCCGCAGCGCCGCCCCCTTCAGCCGCCGTCGGTACGTCCTGCTCTGCCTCGCCCTCGCCGCCCTCGAACGCGGCGAGGCGCAGATCGCGCTGGGCCGCCTCGCCGACCAGATCATGCTGGACGCCAAGGACCCCCGGCTGACCGCGGCGGGCATCCAGTTCACCCTGGACCGCCGTGACGAGCGGCTCGACCTGGCCGCCGTCGTACGGCTCCTGCTCCACCTCGGAGTCCTGCGGCGCGTCGCCGGAGACGAGGACGCGTACGTCAGTGGAGCCGGCGACGTCCTGTACGACGTCGAACGGCGGGTCCTCGCAGGTCTCCTCGCCACCCGCCGGGGACCCTCCACCGTCCGGGCCGAAACGCCGGAGGCCCGGCTCACCGAGCTCGCCGCGGAAACGGCCCTCGACAGCGACGAACTGCGCTTCCGCGCGATGCGCCGCTCGCTGACCCGCAGGCTGCTCGACGACCCCGTCCTCTACTACGACGAGCTGACCGACGCCGAACTCGGCTACCTCACGCGTCAGCGCGGCTTCCTCACCGCCCGCATCAACGAACTGACCGGGCTGGTCGCCGAAGTGCGGGCCGAAGGCATCGCCATGGTCGACCCCGACGACGACCTCACCGACGTCCGCATGCCGGAATCGGGTACCCGCGGCCACGTCACCCTCCTGCTCGCCGAGTACCTCACGGCGGTCGGCGGCCTGGTCGTCCCCATGGCCGACCTTGAGCGCCGCGTCGTCGAACTGGCTGCCGAGCACAGCGGATTCTGGTCCAAATCGGCCCGCGAGGCGGGGGCCGAGGGCGACCTGGCCGAGCAGGCCGTTGCGCGGCTGGCCGCTCTCGGCCTGGTCGCCCGTACCGCTGACGGGGTCGTGCCGCGCCCGGCGCTCGCCCGCTACGCGGTCGGCGAGACCGTCGTAGTCGAACCCCGTACAGCCGGCACCCCGCAGGTGCCGACGCAGCGAAAGGCGTACCTGCCTTGACCTCCCGTCCCGCACCCCCCGCCCCCGAGCGCCCTCGCTGGCAGCCCCTGCGGATCGGTCTCGTCGACCTCTTCCACTACGACGTGGAGGAGTTCCACTTCCGTGACGGCCGACTGCTGCTCCGGGGGAACAACGGCACCGGCAAGTCCAAGGTGCTGGCCCTGACCCTGCCCTTCCTCCTCGACGGGGACCTCAGCGCCCGTCGAGTGGAACCGGACGGGGACGCCGGCAAGCGGATGGAATGGAACCTCCTGCTCGGCGGTGAGCACCCGCACCCCGAACGCCTCGGCTACACCTGGGTGGAGTTCGGTCGCCGCGATGCTGTGAGCGGCGAGGAGCAGTTCCGTACGCTCCTGTGCGGACTCAAGGCCGTCAGCGGGCGCGGCATCGCCCGGCACTGGTGGGCGGTGACCGGGCAGCGGATCGACCACGGCCCGGCCGACGTACGCGCGGACGGGGCACTGAGCCTGCTCGACGCCACCGGCACCGTCCTGTCGCGGGACCGGCTCGTCGAGGCGGTCGCCGGCCGGGGGATGGTCTACGACCAGGCCAAGGCCTACCGCCGGGCCGTCGACGAGGCGCTGTTCGGCCTCGGGGAGCAGCGCTACGCAGCCCTCGTGGACCTGCTCGTCCAGCTGCGCCAGCCCCAGCTGTCCAAGCGTCCCAACGAGGCCGCCCTCTCCCGCGCCCTCACCGAGGCCCTGCCGCCGATGGACCAGGCCGTCATCGCGGACGTGGCCGAGGCCTTCCGCTCCCTGGACGAGGAGAAGGAGGAGCTGCGGGCGGCCGGGGCCGCCGAACGGGCGGCCTCCGTGTTCCTCGACCACTACCGGCGCTACGCCCGCACGGCCTCCCGTCGTCGTGCCCGCCTCCCGCGCAGCGAACACTCGAAGTACGAGCAGCTGCTGCGCGACCTCGCCGAGGCGCAGGCCGGGAAGACCGCGGCGGAGGAGGACCGGGCGGCCGCGGAGGAGCGCGTCGCCGCACTCACCGAGACCCGGGCGAGGCTGGAGGCGGCCGACGCAGCCCTGCGCGAGGGCCCGGAGATGCGCAGTGCCCGCGAACTGGAGCGGGCCGCGGTGGCGTTGGAACGGGCGGAGGGCGACTGTGCCCGCGCGATCGACGACCGGGAGAAGGCCTCGATTGCGCATACCAAGGCGCTCGGCCGCCTCGGTGCCGCGGAGAACCGGCTCAGGGTCGCCCGGGAGCTGGCCGGAGACACGCTGCTCAAGGCCCGGGAGACGGCTGCGGCCGCCCGGCTGAACCTTCCCGGAGACGAGGGACAGGCGGCCCACGACCTGCGGGCCGCGGTCGCCGAAGCGACCGACCGCAGGCACCGCACCCTCACGCATGTGGAAGCGCTCGCCGACCAGGCCGAGGCGGCGGCGGCCGGGCGCCGGGCGGCCGTACTCCGGCTCGACGAGTCGGAGACCGAGCTGGCGCACGCCGCCGAGGCACTGGACACGGCCGAGGACACGGCGCAGGTCACCGGACGGGCTCTGGTCGATGCCGTACGTGAGCACGCGGGCCGGTGCGGGGAGCTGGCGTACGCCGACCCGGCCGGACTGCTGGACGAGCTCCAGGAGTGGACCCGGCATCAGGACGGCCCCTACCCTGCGCGCCGCCGTGCCTCGGAAGCTCACAGCGCCACTGCAGCGGTACTCGCCGACCAGGCGGCGCAAGCAGCGCACCACCGGGCGGTCCTGGCCGCCCGGACCCGCGACGCCGAACAGGAACTGGCCGGGCTGGAGTCCGGCGGCCGGCGCGGCCCGCAGGCCCCGTACACCCGGACCCCCGGCCTGCGGGACGAGGCACCCGGTGCTCCTCTGTGGCGGCTGATCGACTTCAGGGAAGGGGTCACGGACCACGACCGTGCCGGGCTGGAGGCGGCCCTGGAGGCGTCCGGGCTGCTGGACGCGTGGGTGCGCCCGGACGGCGCGGCCCTCGCCGCCGACGGTTATGACGTACTGCTCGCCCCGAACACCGGACCGGTGGAGGGGCCGTCGCTCGCCGATGTGCTGCGCCCGGATGTGGACCACGGTGACGCGCAGGCCGTACGGGTCGGAGTGGAGGCGGTGGGCCGGCTGCTGGAGGCGATCGGCCTCGGCGGTACTCCCGTGGACACGACCACAACGTGGGTCGCGCCGGACGGACGCCACCGCGTCGGTGTCCTCACCGGCCGTTGGGCCAAACCCGCCGCCGAGTACATCGGAGAGGGCGCCCGGGAAGCCGCGAGGCGGAACCGGATCGCTGCCCTGCAGGCTGAACTTGCGCTCCTCCGGCAGGAGTCGGCCGACGCCGACGCGCAGGCGCAGGCTCTGGCGGCCCGTCGTCGTACGCTCGACACCGATCTGGCCGCAGTGCCCGACGACGCGCCGCTGATCCGGGCGCACGCCGACGCCGCAGCCGCCGCCGACACCGTGCGCCGTGCGCGGACCCGGTGCGACGAGCGGGCCGCCGAGGTGACGGCCGCAGCCGAGCGGGCCGAGTCGGCCACCGCCGAACTGCAAGAGACCTCAGCGGATCTGGGGCTGCCGTCGGACCGGCCGGCATTGGCCGCCGTACGGCAGGCCCTCGCCGAGCTCGACGTCGTCCTGGCCGGACTCTGGCCCGCGCTCCGCGAGCGGAGCGAGGCGTCCCGGCAGGCGGACGACGAACGCGAAGAGGCGGTCCGGGCAGGGGAGCGGACCGCCGAACTCGCCGTTCGCGCGGAGCAGGCCGGCCGTGAGGCTGCGGCCGCGGACGAGCGGCTGGCCACGCTGCGTTCGACCGTCGGCGCCGCCGTCGCCGAGCTGGAGCGGCTGCTCGCGCAGACCGCAGAAGCCCTGCGCGGCTGCGCCGTCGACCAGCAGCGCGCCCAGGACCAGCACACGGAGGCGGACCGGCGGGCCAGCCGGGCCGAGGGCCGCATCGAACAGCTGGAGAAGGCCGTCACCGAAGCCGCCGAGGCGCGCTCCGAGGCCATCGCCGCACTCCAGCGCTTCACTGCCACAGGGCTGATCGCCGTCGCCCTTCCCGATCTCGCTGTACCGGCGGCGGACGACGGCCCGTGGGCGCCCACCCCGGCCATCGCCCTGGCCCGTGCCCTCGAATCGGAGCTGTCGGCGACCGACGACTCGGACGGCGCCTGGGAACGTGTACAGAGGCGTCTGAGCGAGGAGTTCAAAACCCTCCAGGACGCACTGTCGCGGCACGGCAACACCGCCTCGGCCCGCATGGTCGAGGACGGGATGATCGTGGACGTGGTCTATCAGGGCCGTGAGCGAGCCGTACCCGAACTGGCCGAGGCACTGGCGGTCGAGGTCGGCGAACTCACCCGCATCCTCTCAGCACACGAGCGTGAGATCCTCGAAACCCACCTCATCACCGAGGTGGCCGGCACCCTCCAGGAACTGATCGCAGCCGCCGAGCGACAGGTGCTGGCCATGAACGCCGAGCTGGAGGAACGGCCCACTTCCACCGGTATGAGGCTGCGCCTGGTGTGGCGGCCCTCCCGCAAGGCCCCGGTCGGCCTTGCCCAGGCCCGTGGCCGCCTGCTCCAGACCGCGGATGCCTGGACGGCCGAGGACCGGGCCGCGGTCGGTGAGTTCCTGCAGACGCAGATCGCCCGTCAGCAGACCGAGGATGCGGCGGGCAGCTGGCTGGAGCACCTCACCGCCGCTCTCGACTACCGCTCCTGGCACGAGTTCGCCGTTGAGCGCCGGCAGCACGGCCGGTGGGTACCCGCCACGGGACCCGCCTCCGGAGGCGAACGCGTCCTGGCCGTGTCCGTTCCCTTGTTCGCCGCTGCCTCCTCGCACTACGCGAGCGCGGGCAGCCCGTACGCGCCACGCCTGGTGACCCTGGACGAGGCGTTCGCGGGTGTGGACGACGACTCGCGTGCCAAGTGCCTCGGGCTCCTGCACGCCTTCGACCTGGATGTGGTCATGACCAGCGAGCGTGAGTGGGCCTGCTACCCACAGGTGCCGGGCATCGCCATCGCCCAGCTCGCCCGAGTCGACGAGGTGGCCGCTGTCCTGGTCACCCGCTGGGAGTGGGACGGCACGGCCCGCACGCGCCGCGGGGACCCGGTGCGTCCGGCGGACCCGGTGCGTCAAGCCGACCCGGAGCCCCTGTGGGCGTGAGCGGTCCGCCGGTGGACGAGGCGCGTCTGCGCCGGGTCCTCGGCGGCGCCGACCTGGCTTGGCTGGTGGAGCGGGCACGCCGACGGCTGGAGCGCGGGCAGCCACTCACCGGGGCGGTCTCCCTGGCAACGCCGAGCCCGGGCGAGAGGGCGGCGGCCGAGAGACTGCTGGGCCGGACACCGGGTACCGGCAGGGCGCTGACGGTCCGGCTCGACGCCGTGGACGCCGTGCTGGTCAGATCGGGCATCAGCCCGGGAGGCCTGGAGGCTGCCGTTACGGTGCTCACCGGGCGGGTCGTCCCTCTCGATGAGATCCGCCGGGGCGAGGACCAGGCATGGCGGGAGGCGTATGCGCCCCTCACCCTGCTGGCCGAAGACCATCCGGAGCACGCCGCTTGGGCCGGTCGCGTGCGTGACGACGGCCTCGTGCGCCGCCTCGCCCGTACTCCCACCGCCACCCGTCTGCTGGTGGAGCAGACCGTCCGCGTACTGCGGGAGCTGCCTGTCGAACCAGTGCGGTCGCTGTCGGTGTTCGCCGCGGACGTTCTGGGGAGTGCCCACGCCCTCGACGACGGCACGCCGGTGGCCACCCTCGCCCTCTCCGGTGCCCGCGCTCTGACCGGCCACCCCGAGGGCGCGGGTGCGGCCTGGCGGCGGGCCGCATGGGCTTGCGTCGGTCTGCTCCGGGACGACGTCTCCTCGACGGTGCTCACTCTCAACCTCCGGGGGACTCCGGCCCTGGACTGGATGGCCGACGTGGGTGAGCCGTGCGTACTCACCCTCCGACAGCTCGCCCACCGTCCGCCGCGGACGGCACCGCCCGTGGTCCACATCTGTGAGAATCCTGCCGTCCTTTCGGCCGCGGCGGACAAGCATGGACCGGATGCTCGACCGCTGGTCTGCCTCCATGGCCAGCCGTCGGCCGCCGCCCTGACCCTTCTCGCTCGTCTGCATGAACTCGGTGCCGAATTTCGCTACCACGGCGACTTCGACTGGGGCGGTCTACGCATCGCCACGACGCTGTCGGGGCATGTGCCCTGGCGGCCCTGGCGCTATACGGCCGACGACTACCGCGAGGCGGTGGCGGCTGCTGGACCTGATCTGCGGCCGCTGGAGGGGAAACCGGCGCTGTCGCCATGGGACCCGGACCTGGCACGCGCTCTTGCCGAGCACGCCCTGCGTGTCGAGGAGGAGGCAGTTCTGGATGTGCTGCTGACCGACCTCGCGGGTGACATCGGCCAGGACACGTTCAGGTTCCGCGACTCGAACCAGCCCGTGCCGAAGCCGGCGCGATCGACGTAGGGGGGGGCAGGGGTGCGGGACCGCTCCGGGGATGAGCGAGGCTCCGCCTCCGTTTCGGAACCCGTGCGGGTGAACGGGCAGCGTAGGGAGCACGCACAGGCTCCGGTCGGGGGCGGGCGCGGTGGTGGGGGTCGGTCAGGCCAGGGTGAGGGGGAGGGTGGTCAGGCCCCGGGTGAGGCGGGTTCGGCGCCAGGTCAGGGCTTCTGTGGGGATGGCCAGGCGGGTGTTCGGGAAGCGGGTCACCAGGGTGTGGAGGGCGATTTCCGCCTCGGCCCGGGCCAGGGGGGCGCCCGGGCAGCGGTGGATGCCGTGGCCGAAGGAGAGGTGGGCGGTGGCGTCGCGGTCGAGGTTCAGGTGGTTCGGGTCGGGGAACGCCGCCGGGTCGCGGTTGGCGGCTCCCGGGGCGATGAGCACCGGGAAGCCCGCCGGGATGTCGACCCCGCCGATGCGCAGGTCCTCCGTGCTGTGACGGAAGGTGGCCACGCTCACCGGGGAGTCGAAGCGGAGCAGTTCGTCGAGGGCGCCGGGGATCAGTTCCGGGTTCCGGCTCAGTCGGTCGAAGGCTTCCGGGTGGCGGAGCAGGGCCAAGACGGCGTTGCCGATGAGGTGCGTGGCGGTCTCGTGCCCGGCGACCAGGAGGAGCGCGGCCAGGGAGACGATTTCGTCACGGTCGAGGCCGCCCTCGTCGCAGTCGCGCAGGAGGGAGTGGAGCGGGCCGTCGCCGGGGGTGGCGCGGGCCGTGTCGATCATGGCGGTGAGGTAGTCGCCGATCCGGTGTGACGCGGCGTCGATGAGGTCCGTGTCGGTTGCGTCGAAGAGGTCGTGGGACCAGGCGGCGAGCGTGGCGCGGTCCGTTGCCGGCACCCCCAGCAGCTCGCAGACCACGGTGACCGGCAGGGGTACCGCCAGATCCGCCACCAGGTCGATCTCCGTGCCCGGACGCCACGCGGACGTGAGGTCGTCGACGACCCGGGTGATGTACGGGCGCAGTTCCCGGACGCGGCCGGTCGTGAACAGCCGGGTGGCCACCCGTCGGTGGCGGGTGTGCGCCGGGGGATCACTCGCCAGCATGTTGCGGGAGATCGCCGGGTGCAGGTCGCGGTGCGAGGGCCGGTCGGCGAAGAAGCGGGCCGTGTCCTTGGACAGGCGGGGGTCGGTGAACGCCTCGCGGGCCTCGGGGTGGCCGGTGATCAGGTACGCCTGGTGTCCGCCGGAGCCGGTGGGGATTCGCTGGACCGGGCAGCCTTCGCGCAGCCGGTCGTACGTGGGGTAGGGGTCGGCGAAGAAGCGCGGGTCGCGCAGCGGGTCCTGCCGCGGGGCGGTCACGAGGCCGCGCCCGCGTTCTCGGCTGCCGGGCGGCGCGCGTAGGCGTTCGCCACGAGCAGCAGCCACGCGGTCTCCGCCGGGAGGTCCCCCTTGCGGGAGGCGGTGCCGGTGGCGGGTGGGGCCTCGTCGCCCTCGGGGGTGACGCCGGCGTGCTTCGCGGCGACGGCCGCGGCGATGACCGCCGCCTCCACCTCGGCCTCGCCCTCGGGGGTGTCGGCCGTCCCGCGGCGGGCGACCTCGGCGGCCGCGGCGTCGCGTACCGACGCGGGGCGGTACCGGCGCAGGGCCAGCACGCAGTCGTTGATCTCGATGACCCGGCGGTGCAGGTGGAAGTCGAGGTCGTGGGTGTCGGCTTCGTTGTTCCCCGGGTCGAGCACGACCTCGGGGACCGCTGCGGTGACCTCCCGCCACAGGGGTTCCAGTGCGGTGAACGAGTTCCGTTCCCAGCGACGGCGGCGCAGTTGGCTGAGCGGCCACAGCAGGGCGGGGAGGGTGAGTCCGGCGGTGATGAGGAGCACGGCGACGGCGGGCGCGGTCACGCTGAACGCGCAGCGGAAGGGGGTCAGCGGCGTGGAGCACCGGGCGCCGTCGGGAACGAGTCCCAGGCCGAGGCCGATCGAGACGAGGGCGAAGAGCTTGTACGCGGCGTAGACGAGGGCGAAACCACAGCCCACCGAGGTCGTCCGCAGGCCCCAGCGCTGACTGCGTCGGGTCGAGCGCTTGGACTGGGCCCAGGTCTGCAGCAAGAAGTCCTTGGCCGTGTACCCCAGGAAGGAGATGTAGATGAGTACGTAGCAGGCGTACAACACCCGGTTGCGCCCGCTGAGTTGCTCGGCGGCGAAGAAGGCGGTCATGCCGGCGACCGAGATGGCGAGGGCGATGACGCGCAGTCGGATCTGCCGGTGGGCCCGTTCGCGGTCCAGATTGAGCTGGAACAGGAAGGCGAGGACCGAGGTGGCCGCCGTCAGGGTGAAGGTGTTGCTGAGGAGTCGGGCGACGTGGGGGACCACCGATTCGACCGCGCGCTCCACGGCGGGGGCGTAGGAGGCGAAGGCGAGGGCGAACGAGGTCAGCAGCGCCGCCATCGCCCAGGTGCCCGTGGGGCGGTGTCCGCCGCGCCCTCGCACCCAGTAGACGGCGAAGCAGAGCAGCACGACGGCCGTGCCCGTGAAGAGGATGTTGATCATTTCGGGTGGCGTTTCTTCCTGTGCGGCTTGGCGAACAGTGCGTCCCAGCTCTCGGCGCCGCTGGCGGGCCGGCTCGACGGAGACTCGCGTCCCCGGTACATGAGTTGTCGGATCACGCTGGCCATCACCTCGGCCTCGCGTTCGTCCTCGCTGGTGTAGCTGGTTCGGCCGGACATGCGCTGGACGAGGGTGGGGTTGAAACCGATCGCGCGCAGGGTGTCCTGGTCCAGTTCCAGACTGCCGGGGTGGTCGCAGATGATGTGGCTGATCTCGTGGGCGAGGATGTGGTTCTGGTGGAGGGGGGAGGTGGCCTCCTCGTAGAACAACAGGTCGGCGTCCGGGGTCTCCAGGCGGATTCCACACGGAGCGTCCATGGCGCCCAGAGTGCTCAGGGGGCGCAGGATGATGGGGCGTCCGCGTTGTTCGGCCACGGCGTCGCGGAGGTCGCGGGTGCTGAAGCGGTGCGGGAGTCGAAGCGCCTCGACGCGTGCCTCACACGCGGCGCGAAGCTGCTCAAGGTCCATGTCCTCACTCTGGTGACGCCGGTCGGGGTCGGTCGGCCGTTGCGAGCCTCTCCCTGGAAGCCCTGCATGCGCGCCCCCATGTTGACATGTCCGCGACTCCGCGGTGTGGGCGGGGTGTTGCCGCGGAGGTGCCGTGCGGGCCGGGATGCCGGGCCTGTCCCGGGAAACGGCTGATGCCCCCCTGTCGATGATCGGCCACAGGGGGGTGTCGGGGATCGGGGCGGGGATCACGCGATCGCCGCCCGGTGCGCGTCGCCCGGTGCGCGTCGGTCCCGTGCGCGGCTCAGTCGTCCAGGTTCAGGTCCTGCGAGCTGTCGTCGGTGGTGAGCCCTTCGAGCTTGCGGGCCTGTTCGATCACGGTGGACAGCATCTTCAGGCTGTCGACGCTCAGGCCGTTGGCGCGCAGGGCCACCTTGCGGACGTCCTGGTCACGCATGGCGGCGAGGAGGCCGATCTCCGCCTTGGTGCGTTCGGCCGCCGCACTGTCGACGAAGTAGCCCGCCGGTACGCCGAAGAAGTCGGCCAGCGCCTTGATGGTGTGTCGCGTCGGGTTCCGCTTGGTACCGGTGCGCAGTTGCTGGATGGCGCTCGCCGTCACCCCGCGCCCCTCTCCGGTCGCGGCCTTGCGGATTCCCTCGGCGACCTCCGCGTAGGTGTAGGGCCCCCGGGACGGGGGGTGCACCTCGCGGAAGAGGTGGTCCAGGAGTTGGGCGAAGGTGGGCGACTGGTCATCCTCCACGTACACGACCTCCTTAGCGTGATGCCGAGTCTTTGCCCACCACAGTGTTTCTCGAAGCCCATCGGGCTGGCCCCGGCAACACTTTGGTTGACGCCGGACAGTAACTCTGGTGTACGTTATCAATGCTTCGTCGCCACTGAAGTATCGAGGTGGTGGTGGCGGCGGCACCGGCCGGGTCGGGGCTGAGCTTCACGGGGGTGAGCTCGGCCGACGGCCCGGAGCGCCGTGGCCGCGCCGGACGGGTTCGCCCCGGCCGCGCGCGGCGACGCGGGGGGAGGCGGGGGGAGGCGGCGGGCCCGAGCTCGGATCCTCGAACTCGATCCTGGTGAAGCACCTTTGACGCATGCGCGACGCGCCTCCTGACGGATCGTCGGCACGAGAAGGCCGCCTACCGCACCAGGGCTACAGCCTGGGTCCGGACGGCGGCTTTCTCTGTAGTCGGCGGTCGAGGGACCCTGCGCCTCGTCCACCCTGGCTTCCCTGGCCGAACACGCTCGTGATGAACGGGGGAGGGGGCAGGACTGGTGGGCAGCGGCTGCGGCGGCAGACCCACAACCTGGACCCCGCCAACCCGGACCCCGCGGAGAGGGCCCGGATGTCCGAGCACCGTGACGCGGTCCTGCGCGCGGACCGGGAGGGTGTGCTCATGGCCGGGGAGGGCGGCCGACGGCGGCTGCCGGCGGTCACTGCCAGCCGGCGACGGGACGCACCCGTGCGGGCGTCTGCGCGCCAGGACCACGACCGATGGCCGACGTCGTCGTCAGTGCACCGCTTGGGGGAGATCCGAGGCGAGGAGGTCCGCTATCCGCCGGGTGTGCTCGGTCAGGTAGAAGTGGCCGCCCTCGTACTCATGGAAACGACACTCGCCCGTGGTGTGCCGTCTCCAGTCCCGCACCACGTGCGGCGGGGTTCTGGAGTCGCTGCTGCCGGTCAGGACCCGCACCGGACAGGAGGGCTCGGAGCCCGGATGCCACACGTAGGTGCGGACGGCGTGGTAGTCGGCCCGGAGAGCCGGAAGGATCAGCTCCAGCATCGCCGGGTCGGAGAGAAGTCCACTGTCCGTTCCGTTCAGCCTGCGCACGTCCGCGATCAGGTCGGCGTCATCCCTGATTCCCTTCGTGGCCCCGACGCCCCGCGAGGGCGCCGGGCACCCGGACACGTACAGCCGCGCCGACGCCAGTCGGCGGGCCACCTCGTACGCGACCAAGGCGCCCATGCTGTGCCCGAACAGGGCCAGCGGACCGCCGTTCCGGACCGGCTCGAGCGCCCTGACGACATGCTCCGCGAGCTCGCCGAGGTCGTCGATCGCAGGCTCCTGCCAGCGGTCCTGGCGGCCCGGGTACTGCACCGCCAGGACCTCCGAGACCCCGCTGAGCCGGGCGGACAGAGGTACGAAGTAGCTCGCGGAGCCGCCCGCATGCGGAAAGCAGACCAGCTGGACCGGGCGGCCCGCCGGGTCGGGCGCGGTGTGGAAGCTGCGCAGCCAGGACTTGGGGCTCACTGCTCGGCCGACGCCACCCAGCGCAGGCCGTCGGCCGAGGGCACCAGCCCGCCGGCGAACAGCGCTTCCGCCGGATCGAGGTCGCCGCCGAGCGCGGCCTGGACCTGGATCTGGGTGCCCTGCTCCATGACGCTGCCCATGATCTCCGACTGGTACATCGGGGTGGAGTCGTCCCCGCCGGTCCGGTCGACCTGGGACACCGACCGCTCGAGTTCGCCGGCGGTGTGCTTGAACCGCGCCCGTACCGACTCGGCGTCCACGAAGGCACCGTCGTGGGAGGCCACTCCGCCGACCAGCTCGACGAAGGCCTCGAGCTCCGAGTCCGCGAAGCTGGTGACCTTCTTCGCCTGCCAGAAGTACGACTCGTGGTCGCTGTTCATGTCGTAGAACGACACCAGGAACTCGTAGAACAGGCTGTACTCGTGGCGGTAGCGGGCCTCGAACTCGGCGAAGCTCTCCTCCTCGCCGAGTTCGCCCGCCAGCACGGAGTTGATGGACCTCGCGGCGAGCAGGGCGCTGTAGGTCGCGAGGTGCACCCCCGAGGAGAAGACCGGGTCGATGAAGCACGCGGAGTCCCCGACCAGCACCATTCCCGGGCGCCAGTAGCTGCTGTTGCTGTACGAGTAGTCCTTCCGGACGCGCACCTGGCCGTAGACACCCTCCGTGACGCGTTCGGCGTCGGCCAGCAGGTCTTCGATCCGGGGGCACTTCGCGATGAGTGCCGAGAGCGCATCGGCGGGGTCGCCCTGCACCGACTCCGCGAACTCACGGTTCACCACCGCGCCCACGCTGGTGAGGGTGTCGCTCAGCGGGATGTACCAGAACCAGCCTTCGTCGAAGGCGGCGCAGAAGATGTTGCCCTGCCTCGGCGCGGGCATCCGCTTGCCGCCTTCGAAATAGCCGAAGACCGCGATGTTTCGGAAGAAGTCCGAGTAGTTGCGTTCGCCGCCGGCCCGGCGGTGGAACCGGCTCTTGTTCCCGGACGCGTCGACGACGTACCGCGCGCTGACCGTGTGCCGGGCGCCGGTCGCGTCGGTGTAGGCGACCCCGGTGACCCGCTCGCCGTCCTCGATGACCTCGGTCACGGCGCAGTTCTCGCGCACGTCCACCCCGAGCTTGCGGGAGTGCTTGAGCAGGATGTCGTCGAACTTCATCCGCTCGACCTGATACGCGTGGGAGGTCGGACCGGCCATCCGCGGTGAGATGGCGAAGGCGAACGACCACGGCTCGGGGCTGCTGCCCCAGCGGAAGGTGCCGCCGAGCTTGCGCGTGAAACCGGCCTGCTCGATCTCCTCGGAGACGCCCAGCAGCCCGCAGATGCCGTGCACGGTCGCCGGCAGCAGTGATTCACCGATCTGGTACCGCGGGAAGGACTCCTTCTCGAGCAGCAGCACCCGGTGTCCCTGCTTGGCGACGAAGGACGCGACGGTCGAGCCGCTCGGGCCACCGCCGACCACGATGACATCGAACTCTTCTGCAGATGACACGGACAATCTCCTTAACTTGTGGGGCGCGGACGCGGTCGCAGCACTGGCCGCTCGCGCTTGCGCGCCACGGCCAGCCGGCCCGAGAGCTTCTCGACCGTGGTCGCGTTGAACAGATCCGGGATGGCGAGCTCGACGCCCAGCGTCGACCGGATCCGGGACACCAGCCGGGTCGCCAGCAGCGAGTGGCCGCCGAGCTCGAAGAAGTCGTCGTCGATGCCGACCTTCGGCACGCCGAGCAGTTCCGCGAACAGCCGGCACAGCACTTCCTCGCGCTCGTTCCGCGGCCCTCTGCCGGTCCCGGCGCCGAGTCGGCCCGGTGCGGGCAGTGCGCGCCGGTCCACCTTGCCGTTCGGCGTCAGCGGCAGCTGCTCCAGCACGACCAGGGCCGACGGGACCATGTGGTCGGGCAGGGAGTCCTGCAGGTAAGCCTTCACCGCGGCACCCAGGGAAACGGCTTCGGCGGACCGGGACGGGTTGTTGGTCAGCGGCCGGGGTCCGGAGCGCTGCGGCCGGTACCCGGTCGTGGGCACCCCCGTCGCGCTCCGCTCCACGAACAGGACCTCGAGCGTTCCGTCCTCACCCGGAGGCAGCACCAGAGCGCGGTAGCCGGCCCGGTCGGCCGGCTCGGCGAAGCCCTCGGGATCCGGGAGGGCGTCGTCCCGTTCCGCCAGCCTGTCCCGGGCGGCTTGCGGTGTGCCACCGCCGGCCAGGACGCGTACCGCCGCGAGCTCGTGCTCGACCCGTGCGTCGGGGACGCCGCGCAGCCGGACGGGCGCGGGGTGCGCCGCGGCCAGCCGGTCCGCCAGCGCGTCCAGGCCGGTGAGGTCGGTGCCCCAGGTGAGCTCACGAGCGCCGTCGGTATCGACTCGTTCGTACGGCTGCTTGCGCAGGACGACGTCGAATCGGTGCGCGGTCAGCTCGTTGCGGAAGTCCGATCGCTTGACGCGGAGGTCGGCCGCGGCGTCCAGGCCGGTGAAGAAGGCCGGGTCGATCAGCAGTTCCTTCTCCAGGGACACGGACTGCTCGACCGCCGCACGCACCACGTTGCCGTCCGCCGCGCCGGCCGGGCGGCCCAGCTCGACGGCGGTGCGCAGCGCCTCCAGCAGGTGGATGTTGCGTGCGTCGCCGACGAACACCCGGCCGCCCGGGGCCAGCAGCCCGAGCAGGCCCCGCAGCACCTTCTCCAGATATCCGGCGTTCGGGAAGTACTGCACGACGGAGTTCAGCACCACCGTGTCGAAGTGCCCCTGCGGCAGCCCGTCCAGGTCGTGGGCCGGCTGGACCCGTACCTCGACGCGGTCGGCCAGCCGCGGGTCCCGGGCCACCTGACCGCGGACTCCCTCGACGATCCGGGGCGAGATGTCGGTGCCCCAGTAGCTCTCGCACTCCGGCGCGATCTTCGAGAGGAGCAGCCCGGTGCCCATGCCGATCTCGAGCACGCGCTTCGGCCGCAGTTCGAGGATCCGGTCGACGGTCGCGTCGCGCCATGCGCGCATCTGCTCGACGGGGATCGGCATGCCGTCGTAGCTGCTGTTCCAGCCGGAGAAGTCCTCGCCGAACTCGGCCGCCTCCCCGCCGGCGTAGAGCGAGTCGTAGGTGAGCTGCCACTCCTCCACCTGCCGCTCGTCCCGGTCCTTCGCCACGGCGGGGTCGTCCCCGCTGGGGACGAGATAGCCGACGAGGCGCTTGCCGCCCGGCTGGTCCTCCCGGGGCACCACGACGGCCTGCGCCACGCCCGGGTGGGCGGTCAGCGCCGCCTCCACCTCGCCGAGCTCGATCCGGAAGCCACGGACCTTCACCTGGTCGTCGGACCGGCCGACGAACTCGAGCTGGCCGTCGCCGCGCCACCGGACCACGTCCCCGGTCCGGTACATCCGGTCCCCGGGGGCGTCGAACGGGCAGGCCACGAACCGGCCGGCGGTCAGTCCCGGGCGCCGCAGATAGCCGCGCGCCAGGGCTTCACCCGCGATGTAGAGCTCGCCGGCCACGCCCGGCGGAGTGGGCCGCAGCCGGTCGTCGAGGACGTACAGCCGGGTGTTGTCCAGCGGCCGTCCGATGGGGGGCAGGGTGCCGTCGGGGACCAGCCGGTCGCTGATCGTGGCGCAGACGGTGGCCTCGGTCGGGCCGTAGGCGTTGACCATCCGGCGGCCGGGTGCCCAGCGGCCGACGAGGTCGGCCGAGCAGGCGTCGCCGGCCATGATCAGCATCATCGGCGCCGGCAGGCCGTCGTCCGGCAGGGCCGCGAGCACCGGCGGCGGCAGGGTCACATGGGTGATGCCCTGCTCGTGCATCAGCGCGCTCAGCGCCGGCCCCGGCAGCGTCTTCTCCCTCGGTGCCACGACCAGCGTCGCACCGGCCAGCAGTGCCATGCACATGTCGGAGAACGCGCCGTCGAAGCTGGGCGACGCGAACTGCAGCACGACGCTGTCGGGCCTGACCTCCAGGCGCTCGATCTCGCTGCCCATCCGGCCGGCGATGCCCGCGTGGGAGACCACGACGCCCTTCGGAACGCCGGTGGAGCCGGAGGTGTAGATGACGTAGGCGGCATGGCCCGGTCGCAGGGGCGCCACGCGGTCGCCATCCGCCAGGTTCCCACCCGGGAGCCGGGAGACGGCCGAGCGGGTCGCGCCGTCGAGGACGATCCGCTCGAGTCCGGCGGGCAGCGGGACCGTGCTGTCCGCTGCGGTCAGCACACACCGCGGCGCGGCGTCGTCGAGCATGAACGCGATGCGCTCCGCGGGGTAGTCCGGGTCCACGGGCAGATAGGCGGCGCCGGCCTTGAGCACCGCCAGCATGGCCGTGGTCAGCTCGATCGACCGGGGCAGTGCGAGTGCGACGTAGTCGTCCGGACCCACCCCGCTCGCCGCCAGATGCCGGGCCAGCCGGTTGGCGTTCTCGTTCAGTTCCCGGTAGGTGAGCGCGGTGCCCTCGCAGCGGATCGCGACCGCGTCGGGGGTCGTGGCCACCTGCGCCTGGAAGAGCTCCGGGAAGACCGCCGGGGCGACGTCCCGGCCGGTGTCGTTCCACTCGCGCAGCACCAGCTGCCGCTCGGCGGGGTCGAGGACGTCGACGTCACCGAGACGTGTCCCGGGGGCGGCCGTCATCACCTCGAAGACCCGGACGAGCCGGTCCAGCATCCGCTCGACGGTGGCCGGGTCGAACAGCTCGACCGCGTACTCGACCACGCCGGTCAGCCCGTTCGGCGCGCCCTGCTCGTCGAACTGCTCGAACACGCCGAAGGCCAGGTCGAACTTCGCCGTGTCGGTGTAGAGCTGCTTGGCCTCGACCTCCAGCCCGGGCAGCCGGAACTCGACGTCGGCCAGGTTCTGGAACGCCAGCATCACCTGGAACAGGGGGTGCCGCGACGTCGACCGGCTCGGGTTGAGGATCTCCACCAGGCGCTCGAACGGAAGGTCCTGGTGGGCGTAGGCGCTGAGGTCCGTTTCCCGGACCCGCGCGATGAGTTCGCGCAGCGACGGGTCGCCGCCGAGATCGGTGCGCAGTACCAGGGTGTTGACGAAGAATCCGACGAGCCCGTCCAGGCTCTCGTCGGTCCGGCCGGCGATGGCCGTGCCGAGGGAGATGTCCGTACCCGCACCCAGCCGGCTGAGCAGTGCGGACAGGCCCGCCTGGACCACCATGAACAGGCTGGCATCGCTGTGCCGGGCCAGCTCGGTGAGCCGGGCGTGGAGGTCGGCGCCGATGTCGAACCTGGCGGCCCGGCCCCGGTAGCTGGCGACCGCGGGACGCTGCCGGTCCACCGGCAGCGGCAGCTCCTCCGGTACGCCGTCCAGCGCCTTCGCCCAGTACCGGATCTGCTCGTTGATCAGACTGTCCGGGTCGTCCTCGGTGCCCAGCAGCTGCTGCTGCCACAGCGTGTAGTCCGCGTACTGGACGGGCAGTTCGGGCGCACCGGAGTCGAGCCCGGCGGCCCGGGCCTGGTAGGCGGCTGCCAGGTCGTCCGACAGCGGGGCCATCGACCAGCCGTCGCCCGCGATGTGGTGGATCACCAGGGCGAGTACGTGCTCGGTCGGGGACAGGGCGAAGAGATGCGCCCGCAGCGGCGGATCGGTGGCGAGGTCGAACTCCCGGCCGCAGAACCCGGCGACCTCGGCGTCCAGCTCCTGCTGGGTGGTGTCGGTGCACGCCAGCGCGGGCCGGACGTCGAGCACCCGCTGGAACGGCACCCCGTCGACCTCCCCGAAGACCGTCCGCAGTGCCTCGTGCCGATCGGTCAGGTCCCCGAGCGCCGCGGCCAGTGCCGCGCGGTCGAGCTCGCCGGTCAGCCGCAGCACGGCCGGCATGTTGTACGTCGCGCTCCGGCCCTCCATCTGGCCGAGGAACCACAGGCGGCGCTGGGCGAAGGACAGCGGCAGCCGCTCGGGCCGCTGTGCGCGGGTCACGGCGGGCCGCAGCGAGCCGCCGACCTCGTCCAGCCGCCGCGCGAGCTCCGCCACCGTGGGTGCGCCGAAGATGTCGCGGACGGTGAGTTCCACGCCGAAGGCCGGCCTGATCCTGGCCACCAGCCGGGTCGCGAGGAGCGAGTGCCCGCCGAGGTCGAAGAAGTGGTCGTCGATGTGCACCTTGGCCGCGCCGGTGACATCCGCGAACAGGCCGCAGAGGATCTCCTCCCGCGGGCTGCGCGGGGCACGGCTCGTGCCGGTGCCGGTGAACGTGGCGGCGGGCAGCGCGCGGCGGTCCAGCTTTCCGTTGGGGGTCAGCGGGAGCCGGTCGAGGACGACGACCGCCGCGGGCACCATGTGCCGGGGCAGGACCTCGCCGGCTGACCTCCGGGACGCCACCGGGTCGACGGTCCGCCCCTCGTGCGGCACCACGTAGGCGATCAGGCGCTGCTCGCCGGGGACGTCCTCGCGGGCGACGACGGCGACCTCGCGCACGGCGCCGTCGGCGGCCAGTACGGATTCGATCTCGCCCGGTTCGATGCGGAAGCCGCGGATCTTGACCTGGTCGTCGGCGCGGCCGAGGAATTCGAGCTGCCCGTCGGAACGCCACCGGACGAGGTCGCCCGTCCGGTACATCCGCTCGCCCGGCACACGTGCGGCCTCGGCCGGGCAGGCGAGGAACCGCTGCGCAGTCAGCGCAGACCGTCCCAGATAGCCCCGGGCCAGTCCCGGACCGGCCAGGTACAGCTCGCCGGCGACGCCCGCCGGCACCGGGCGCAGCGCGCCGTCCAGGACGAGCACCCGCATGTTGTCGATCGGGCGGCCGATCGGCGGCGTCAGGCTGCCGGACAGGGGGTCCGACATGGTGGCGCAGACCGTGCCCTCGGTCGGACCGTAGGCATTGAGCACGAGGCGGCCCGGCGACCAGGTGGCGACGACCTCGGCCGGGCACGCCTCGCCGGCCAGGTTGAGGGTCAGGCCCGCGGGCAGCTCGTCGGGCCGCATCGCGGAGAGGACGGCGGGCGGCAGGGTCACATGGGTCAGAGCGTGCTTGGTGGCCAGCTCGGTCAGGGTGATGCCCGGGACGAGCTGTTCGGCGCGCGCGAGCACCAGCGCCGCTCCGGACAGGAGGGCCATCGACACCTCGGAGAACGCCGCGTCGAAGCTCGGGGACGCGAACTGCAGCACCCGGCTGCGCTCGTCCACTCCCAGCCGGGCGATCTGCCCGAAGGCGAGCGACGCCGCACCGGCGTGGGTGACGACGACGCCCTTCGGCCGGCCGGTGGAGCCGGATGTGTAGATGACGTACGCCGGGTGGTCCGGCAGCAGCGGGGCGATCCGGTCGGCGTCGGTCAGGTCGGTGTCCGCGTGGGTGCCGGGCCGGCCGTCGAGCGCGATCCTGGGAAGGTCGCCGGGCAGGCCCGCCGGGCTCTGCTCACCGATGACGACGCAGGCGGGCGCGGCGTCCGCGCACATGAACGCGAGCCGCTCCGCCGGGTGTTCCGGATCGAGCGGGAGGTACGCGCCGCCCGCCTTGGACACCGCGAGCATGGCGGTGATCAGCTCGATCGAGCGCGGCAGTGCCAGCGCCACCACGCTCTCGGGGCCGATGCCGGAGGCGACCAGCGCACGGGCGAGCCGGTTGGCGCGGCCGTTCAGCCGGGCGTAGCTCAGCTCGGTGTCCTCGAAGACGACCGCGGCCGCGTCGGGGGTCCTGGCGACCTGTGCCTCGAAGAGCGCGGGCCAGGTCGCCGCCGGGTGCTCGCGGGCCGTGTCGTTCCAGTCGTGCAGCACGCGCCGACGCTCGGCGTCGTCGAGCAGTTCGATCCGGCCGACCTCCACCGCCGGGTCGTCCGCCATGGCCTGCAGCACGCGCAGCAGGCCGCGCTGGTGGGTCAGGAGGTCTTCCTGCCGGTACAGAGCACTCGCGTCGAAGTCGACGCGCAGCCCCTGTCCCTCACCGCGGTCGTAGACCGTGATCGACAGATCCTCGACCAGCCCGCCCGCGAGGTTGTGGGAGGTCATCGGGTGACCGCCGAAGCCGCGGTCGTAGCTGAACGGCAGGTAGTTGACCACCGGCCCGACCAGAGACTCGTCTTCCAGGGACAGCCGCTGGTCGCGGCGCATGTCCTCGTAGCGGTATCGCTGGTGGCGCAGCGCCTCACGGGCCCGGGACAGCACGTGCCGGGCGAGGTCGGCGCAGCTGAGCCCACTGGTCACGGTCAGGCGCAGCGGCAGCAGATTGGACACCATCCCGGCCGCCCCGGCGCCGGGGCCCGGCCGGGCCGTCACCGGCAGTCCGAGCACGAGGTCCTGCGCTCCGGTCAGCCGGTGCAGATAGGCGGCCACGGCGGTGAGCACGACGGTGGGCAGCGCCCGCCCGGTGGAGTCGGTCAGCCGCTGCTGGAGGTCCGCGCCGAGCTGCGCCGAGCAGCGCGCCGGCTCACCGGCCGGGCCGGACGACCGCTTGGCCAGGGTCACCGGGTCCGGCCGGCCGGCCAGCTGGGCACGCCAGTACTCCCGGTCGGCGGCGAAGGAGTCGGAGGCGCGGTAGCCGGCCTCTTCGTCGAGCAGACCGCGCAGCGGCAGCGGCTCCGGCGAGCCGGCCGGTTCACCGGCGAGGAGCGCCGAGTACACCTCGGCGACGCGGCGGACCACCATCGCCCCGCTGTAACCGTCCAGGGCGGCGTGGTGGAACCGGAAGTACCACTGCCAGCGGTCCGCGGCCAGCTTGAACAGCTGCACGGTGTGCAGCGGGCCACGGGACAGATCGACCGGCCGGTCCAGGTCGGCGCGCATCCGCTCCAGCGCGGCGCCCGCGGGGTCCGGCAGCGCGGACACGTCCACCACGTCCACGGTGGCGGCCCCGGTGCCGTCGACGAACTGCCGTGGCCCGTCCGCCTCTTCGGTGAACCGGACACGCAGTGCCTCGGTCTCCTCGACGACTTGGCGCCAGGCGGCACCGAACGCGTCGGAGTCGACGGGGCCGCGGATGTCGAAGTACTCCGCGATCTGGTAGCGCCGACCACTGGGATCGAGTTGATGTCCGTACCAGATTCCGCGCTGCGCGGCGGAAAGCGGCAGCAGGTCACCGCCGACGTTGCTCATTTTCATTCCCGGGGTAGTGGCCGGTGGTCCAGGGTGGGGACGTCAGGAGGCTTCGCGAAGGCTCTTCGGCCGCATGTCCGTCCAGTTCTCCTCGATGTGGGCCAGGCAGGCCTCGCGGCTGCTCTCGGAGAGCTCCGCGGTCCAGCCCTCCGGAACATCGGCGAATGCCGGCCAGAGTGAATACTGCCCTTCGCCGTTCACCAAGACGGAGAAGACAGCCTCGTTGTCGTCGAACGGATTCGTCATTGGACTACCCCTATCGCATCGGCGCGCTCGAACTGCAGAATTTCCCGCGCGACGGCGTCCCAGCAAGTGGAAGGACGGTACGGGACGGAACGAGACACCGGCAGTTGTGTACCCGCCGGAAGCCCGCCTTGTAGTCTGCCGGGCGGACCTGAATTGCTTTTCTCTTCTGAATTGGGGTCAGTGCATTGCTTGCTGGGGAAACGATAAAACCCGGGCGGCGGCGGGTAGTGATCACCGGGCTCGGCGCAGTTTCCAGCATCGGCACCTCGGTCACCGAATTCCTCGCCGGGCTGCGTGCCGGTCGCAGCGAGGTCCGGCCCATATCCGCGTTCGACACCACCGGCTTCGAGCACGCCAACGGCTGCGAGATAGCAGGGTTCGAACCGGAGCGCTGGATCGAGCGCCTCGACCCCGGGGAGCTGGGCCGGGCAGCCCGGTTCGCCGTGGCCGCCGCCAGGATGGCCGCGGGCCACGCCGGGCTGACTCCGCAGGTGCTGGCCGCGAGCCGCGTCCTGGTGGCCGTGGGTACCACGGACGGCGAGACCCGCGACCTCGACCGGCTGGTGGCGCAGGATGTCGCGGAACCGGGTGCGATGGCCCCGCGGATCGCCCGCCGGGCCTCCACCTCCCGGCTGTCGGCCTCCGTCGCCCGCGAGTTCGCGCTCGCCGACGCCGAGGCCGTGACCATCCCGACGGCGTGCGCCGCCGGCAACTACGCGATCGGCTACGGGCTCGACGCCATCCGCGCGGGCGATGTGGATCTGGCCTTCTGCGGCGGCGCGGACGCGGTCTGCCTCAAGACCTTCGCCGGGTTCTACCGGCTCGGCACCATCGCCCCGGACCGCTGCAGTCCCTTCGACCTCGACCGCAAGGGCATCCTCACCGGCGAGGGGTCGGGGATGCTGGTGCTGGAGAGCCTGGAGTCGGCGCTCGCCCGGGGCGCTCGGATCCACGCCGAGGTGCTCGGCTACGGCCTCAACTGCGACGCGTACCACCAGGTCGCGCCGCTCGGGGAGAGCGTCGCCGACTGCATGCGGCTGGCGGTCGCCGACGCGGGCATCACAGCGGACGAGGTGGATCTCATCTCGGCGCACGGCACCGGCACGAAGGCCAACGACAGCACCGAGGCGAGGGCGATCCACGCGGTCTTCGGCGACCGGCCGCCCCGCACGGTCTCGATGAAGTCGATGCTCGGGCACACCATGGGCGCGGCCAGTGCGCTGGCCGCGATCGGCTGCACGCTGGCCCTGGAGCACGGCTTCATCCCGCCGACCATCAACCACACCACGACCGACCCCGAGTGCGATCTCGACTGCGTACCCAACGAGTCGGTGGCGGCAGACCTGCGGATCGTGCAGAACAACGGGCTCGCCTTCGGGGGCAACAACGCGGTGGTCATCTTCGGCCGCTACGACGAAGGAGCAGCATGACAGCCATGCGACCCGTCATCACGGCATGGTCGGCGATCTCGCCGTTCGGGTTCGGCGCGGACGCCTTCCGGGCCGGGCTGCGGGGCGGGGTTACGGCCCCCGCGCCGGCCGCCGGGCCCTCCCCGGGCGCGCGCGGCCGGCTGGTTCCGGACTTCGACGCCCGTGCCGTACTCGGCAAGAAGGGCACCCGCTCGATGGACCGGGTCACCGCGCTGGCGGTGGCGGCGGTCGGCGAACTGGTGGACCGGCCGGACGCGCCCGGCACCCCTGCCGAGGGCCCGGCCCCCGGCCTGGTGCTCGGCACCACCGGCAGCGTGCAGTCCACGATGGACTTCACCCGCAGCTCGCTCGAGGGCGACAGGCCGTTCTACGTCGACCCGGCCCGTTTCCCCAACACGGTGATGAACTGCGCGGCCGGCCAGTGCGCGATCTGGCACGGGCTCAAGGGCCCGAACGCGACGATCGCCGGCGGCCGTGCGGCCGGCCTCCTGGCGCTGAACTACGCGCGCCGGCTGCAGGCCGGCGGCCGCGCGGGGACGCTGTTCTGCGGCGGCGCCGAGGAGTACTCCGACGCGCGGGCACGGCTGCACCACCTCGGCCAAGGCGACCCGGCCGGCACGGTCCTCGGCGAGGGGGCGGCGGTGCTGCGCCTGGAGCCGGCCGGCTCCGCGGCCGCCGAGCGGAACGGCCTGGCCGAGGTCGTCGCGCTGGAGTTCGGCGTGTACGAGGATGCCGGGGAGGTCCCGGCGACCCTGCTCCGCTGTCTGCGCCGCGTGCTGGAGCGGGCCGGAGCGCGGCCCGCGGACATCGCACTCGTCGCCCCGGGCGCAGCCGGTGGCCCGGAACAGGCCGCGCTCGCAGACCTGTTCGGCCACCGGTCACCCACGGAGGTCGACTGCACCGGCCTGATCGGCGACCCGGCGGCCGCCGCGGCCGCCTTCCAGCTGCTCGCCGTGCTCGTCAGGGCCGAGGACGACCCGGCGCTCGCCGGTCGCCTGGCGCTGGTGACCGCGGTCGATCACGACGGCACCCTCGGCTGCGCGCTGCTGCGGCCGTATCCCACACGCTGACCACGAACAACCACGACCATGACCTCGGCGAGGACTCCTTGACCAGCACCAGCACCGAAGAGCAGTGGGACGCCATCGTCGTGGGGGGCGGCCTCGGCAGCCTGACCTGCGCCGCCTATCTCGCCGCCGCAGGACAGCGGGTGCTCGTGCTCGAGCAACACGACTGGGCGGGCGGCAACAGCCACGTCTTCCGCCGTCGCCGTGCCTACGAGTTCGACGTCGGCGTGCACTACCTGGGCGACTGCGGACCCGACGGCGTCATCCCGGCCATTCTGTCCGGCCTCGGCGCCGGCGACCGGATACGGTTCCGCGAACTGGACCGCGACTGCTTCGACCAGGTCCTGATCCCCGGGCTCACGCTCGACGTGCCCGCCGACTGGGACGCGTACCTGACCCGGCTCGAGGGGGTGCTGCCCGAGGACGCGGAGGGCCTGCGCACGTTCACCAGGATCTGTCGGGCCGTCGGCGGCGAACAGCGCTGGGCGCTGCTCACCGACGCCGCGCTGCCGGAGATCGCCGCGGGCACCGAGCATGTACGGGCCTGGGGCCGGCGGCCGCTGTCCGAGCTGTTCGACCACTGCGGGCTGTCCACCCGGGCCCGTACGGTGCTCGCCGCCCAGTCGCCCAACTACGGCATGGGCCCGGACGTCGCGACGGTGGCCACCCACGCCATGGTGACCGACCACTACATCCGGGGCGCCTATGTCCCGGTCGGTGGCGGGCAGTTGCTGGCCGCGACCCTGATCGAGGTCCTGGAGGCGCACGGCGGCGAACTGCGCACCCGCAGCCTGGTCACCTCGATCGACGTCGCGGAGCGCACGGCCACCGGTGTGCGCCTGGCGGACGGTACGTCGCTCACCGCGCCGCTGGTGATCTCCGGCGCCGACTACCGGCGCACGGTTCTGGACCTGGTCGGCGCGGAGCACTTCAGCCCGAGGATCGTCCGCGCGACCCGGGAGGCGACGGTGGGGCTGCCCTTCGCGACCGTCTACGTCGCCCTCGACCGGCCGCTTGAGCGGCAGGCCGAGGCCAACATCTGGTGGTACGACCACGAGGACATCGGCGACCTCTACCGCGGGCTGCACGCGGGCGAGCAGCCGGACGACGTGCGCTTTCTCTTCGTCTCGTTCGCCTCGCTCAAGGAGCCCGGCGCGCGGCACCTCTGCCCGCCCGGACACGCGAACTTCCAGCTGATGACGATGTGTCCGCCCGGCTACCGGCACTGGGGCGTCGAGCGGGGACCGGCCGAGGGCGGCCGGTACCGCCGCGAGCCCGCCTATCTGGCGGAGAAGAAGCGCTTCACCGACGCCGTGCTGCGGGCCGGTGAATGGGTACTGGGGCCGTTCCGGGACCACATCACCCACCTGGAGCTGGCCACCCCGCTGACCCAGGAGCGGTACACGCTCTCCACCGGCGGATCCCCCTTCGGCCTGGCCACCTGGGGCGCCACCGGCGCCCGGCCGGACACCGCCACCGGCGTCAAGGGCCTGCACGTCGTCGGGCAGAGCACCCGCTACGGCAGCGGGATCACGGGCGTGATGGTCAGCGGGATCGCCTGTGCTTCCCGGATCCTCGGGCGGCCGCTGCTGACCGAGGCGCACGCCGGCGCGGTGCTCGGCGACCGGGGCCGGCTGCCCGCGCGCGCCGCGGGATGGGACCCACTCGCCGTCTCCCGGGGGGCGGCGAGGCAGAACGCGCGCGGGCTGGCCAAGGTGGACTGAAGCCGGAAGGCGTGTGGGCAGGTCAGCGCTTCACGGCGAGCGTCAGGCCGTCGGCGAACGGCAGCATGCACAGGTCGACCCGGTCGTCCTCGCGCAGCTTGGTGTTGAAGGCGCGCAGCGCCCGGGTCTCGTCATCCTGCACCGACTCGTCGATGACCCGCCCGGACCACAGCACGTTGTCCGCGGCCAGCAGGCCGCCCGGCCGCAGCAGGGTCAGGCCGTACTCGTAGTAGGTCTCGTAGCCTTCCTTGTCCGCGTCCAGGAACACGAAGTCGAAACCGCCGGCCGCGCCCTCCTCCTCGACGAGGGCGGCCAGGCTCTGCCGGGCGTCGCCGACCCGGAAGTCCACCTTGCCCGCGACCCCCGCCCGCTCGCAGTGCTCGAGCGCGGTCTTCGCCCACTCCTCGCTGATGTCGCACGCCGTGACGCGGCCGTCGGCGGGCAGCGTCAGCGCCGTGCGGAGCAGGCTGTAGCCGGTGAAGACCCCGACCTCCAGGGTCCGCTTCGCGCCGATGGCGCGAAGCAGCACGGACAGGAACTGGCCCTGCTCGGGCGAGATCTGCATATTGCGCTCGTCGAGCCGCGAGGTCTCCTCGCGCAGCTCGCCCAGCGGCGCCGGTTCGGACAGGGAGACGTCCGCGATGTAGTCCTGGAGTTCCTCGGTGATGCTGACCTGGATTCTCATGTCTTCACTTTCAGTGTGATGTCGGCCGGCTGGGGAATTGTCACAGCCGGGTCAGGAACCGCTGCACCTCGGCGACCAGGTGGTCGACCGATTCGGCGGCGAAAAGCACCGGCATGCAGTCCGTGTCGTCGAAGTCCTGAGCCACGATGTCGGCGGTGTCGAACGCCCGCAGCTCCACCTTGTCCAGTGATTCCATCTCCGCGACCGAGGACAGCAGGGCCGCGCCGCACACCCGGGGGCGGCCGCCCTCGTACACGACACCGGTCTCCATGGCGAACCAGAAGACCTGGACCAGGTCCCGCATGGCATCCGGTGTGGACACCCGCCGGGCGGCCTCGCCGAAGTGCCGGTACAGGTCCGCGAAGACGGGGTCGCCCAGCATCACGGCGTGGCCGACCAGCTCGTGCAGGACGTCCGGTTCGGGGGAGTGGTAGGGCGATTCGGGCCGCCGCAGGTACTGCGTCGCGTAGAACCCGCTGTCCGCGAAGGTGCCGAGGAACCGCTTGGCAGGCACGGTGCCTTCGGCGGGCAGCAGATGGAAGCCGGTGAGCTCGGTCAGCACCGGGGAGATCTCGGCCAGTTGCGGTATCCGGTGCCGTTCCAGGACGACCGCCTCGGCGGCCCGCCGGTAGTTCGCGCACGCCACTTCCTCGTGCAGGGAACTCAGTTTGGCGGTAACCGTCTCCCAGAGGGTGTCCTCCTCCTCCGTATATGCAATGGCCGGCAGCGGTTCACCGTGCTGCCATTCCCTGGCCTTTTGCTGACGCGTGGCCTTCTGTCGCTCGTATTCGTCAGTCATCGCCTCTTGATTCACCCGTCCCCTCGAAGTCGCGGCACAACTCCCCCTCATATCCAGTTGTGCACGCTAGCCCACGGTCCTGCGGGCGGGATACGAGGAACGGCTGTCTCGTTTCGTCCCGTGCCGTCCACGGCCTTGCGGGACGGAGCCCGTACGCATGAGATCTGAACTACTGAACCGACGCTCAACACCTATGCCGGAGAAAGAGGTCACGACTGTGGCAACGACGACCGACGAGAATTTCGCCAAGATCAAGGAAATCGTCTGCGAAATCCTTGAGTTCGAAGAGGAAGAGGTCACGGCCGAGGGCCTGTTCAGTGAGGAGTACGGCGCCGACTCGCTGCGCGCGATCGAGATCCTGGGCTCGCTGGAGCGCGAGTTCGGGGTGGTCATCGACCAGACCGAGCTCGTCCGGATGAAGAACCTTCAGGGCGTCTACGACGTGGTCGCCGAAACCGCGGGCTGGGCGAAGCAGTAATCCCCGCACAGGGAATGAGGAGCTGATGGCGTCACCTGACAGGCGGGTGGTCCTGACCGGGCTGGGAGTGCTGTCGAGCATCGGGACCGGGGTCGAGGAGTTCACCGCGGGCCTGCGGTCCGGGCGCAGCGGTGCGGGGCCGATCACGGTGTTCGACACCGCCGGCTTCGAGCACTCCACCGGCTGCGGACTCGGCGAATTCGACGCAGAGGCCTGGATCCAGAACCTTCCCGTCGACTCGCTGGGGCCCGCGAGCCGGTTCTCGGTGTCGGCGGCCCGGATGGCCGTCGCGGATGCCGGCCTCGACCTCGCGGCGCTGCGCGAGCGGCCCGGCATGATCTCCATCGGCACCACCGACGGCGAGTCACGCGACCTCGACGAGCTGGTGGAGACCGAGCTGGCGCACGGCCCCGCGGCCATGGATCCGCGGGTCGCGGGCCGGCTCCGGGCCGCCCGGCTGTCCTCGGCGGTAGCCCTGGAGCTCGGTCTCACGGACGTGGAGGCGGTGACCATACCCACGGCCTGCGCCGCCGGGAACTACGCCATCGGCTACGGCTACGACGCGGTCCGCTCGGGGGACGTCGACTTCGCTCTCTGCGGCGGCGCGGACGCCATGTGCCGCAAGACGTTCGCCGGGTTCTACCGGCTGGGCACCATCGCACCCGACCTCTGCCGCCCCTTCGATGTCGACCGCAAGGGCATCCTCACCGGTGAGGGCGCCGGTGTACTGGTGCTGGAGGACCTGGAGTCGGCGCTCGCCCGGGGGGCCCGGATCTACGCCGAGGTGCTCGGCTACGGCCTCAACTGCGACGCCTACCACCAGGTCGCGCCGGACCGCTCCAGCGTGGCCCGGGTGATGGCGCTCGCGCTGGAGAACGCGGGCGTGAAGCCGCACGAGGTCGACCTCATCTCGGCGCACGGAACCGGTACGAAGGCCAACGACATCACCGAGTCCCAGGCGATCCGGGAGATCTACGGCGACCAGCCGCCGCGCACCGTGTCGGTCAAGTCGATGCTCGGGCACACCATGGGCGCGGCGAGCGCGCTGGCCGCGATCGCCTGCGCGCTGGCGATCACCCACCGGTTCATCCCGCCGACCATCAACCACAACCGCACCGACCCGGAGTGCCGGATCGACTGCGTGCCCAATCACGCCGTCGAGGCCGACCTGCGGATCGTTCAGAACAACGGTCTCGGCTTCGGAGGCAACAACGCGGTCGTGGTCCTGGGCCGGTACGAGGAGTCCCGTTGAGCGAGCAAGCAGGCTGGCCGATCGCCGGAACCGGCGCGGTGGCCGCCATCGGCCGGTCCCCGGCCGAGATCTTTGATTCCCTGTGCACGGGTACGTCCGGCCTGCATCCGATGCGGGGCTTCGACCGCTCGTACTACACCGGCGACCGGCTGTACGAGATCGACGACCGCGGCGGCGCCGGTGACGTACCGGGCCGGGCCACCGCCTTCCTCCTGGAGGCGATCGCGCAGGCGCTCGCCGAAGCCGGGCTGGACGAGCAGCTGGGAGACATCCCGGTCCTGGTCGGCACCGGGCTGCGGGAGCTGCGCTCGGTCGAGCTGTGGGCCGGGGACGGTGTCCCATACCCGGCCGGGGAGCTGCACTTCGGCACCGCGCTGCGGGAGCGCTTCGGCGCGACCATGACCCACACCATCTCCAACGCCTGCTCGGCGTCGCTCTACGCGCTGGCGATGGGCACCGATCTGCTGGCCGCCGGCGCCGAGACCGTGGTCGTGGCCGGCGTCGACGCCGTCACCGAGAGCATGGTGGGGATCGCCGACCGGCTGCAGTCTGTGGCACCGGACACCGTGCGCCCCTTCGACCGCAACCGGATGGGCACGATCCTCGGCGAAGGCGCCTCGGCCGTGGTACTGCGCCGTACCGAGGACCCGGGCCGCCCGGGCCCCGGCCGGGTGCGCGGCGTCGCCGTCAACTGTGACGCCCACCACACCACCGCCCCCCATGACGGGAGCATCGCCGCCGCGATCCGCGACGCGCACCGCAGGGCCGGCGTCACACCGGAGGACATCGACCTGGTGATGCTGCACGGCACCGGAACCCACGCCAACGACGCCGCCGAAGCCCGGGCCATCCGGGCGGTGTTCGGCCCCGCCCCGGAGAAGGCACTGATGACGGCAATGAAGTCGATGACCGGCCACACGTCCGGAGCCTCCGGACTGCACAGCCTGATCGTCGCGCTGCGGGCCATGGCGGACGGACTGGTCCCGCCGACGCTCGGCCTGGACGAACCGATCGAGGAGGCCGGGGAGTTCCGGATCGTACGGGGCACGGCCGCACCGGCGGACCTGGCGCTGGCGCAGGTCAACGCCTTCGGCTTCGGCGGGGTCAACGCGGTCGCACTCGTGGCCGGCCGGCGATGAGCGCGGTCGTCACCGGCGTGGGCCTGGCCGTGCCGGGCGCGTCGGCCGCCACGGATCTCACCACGCGCACCGCCGAGGGCGCGGCGCCGTTCGACCCGGCGGCCCTGATCGGCAAGAAGGGCCTGCGCTATCTGGATCAGGCGACCCGGCTCGCGCTGTGCGCCGCACGGGACGCGCTGAACGCCGCCGGACTGATGACCGGCGACGCCCGGCTGACCACCACCACCGGAGGCGGCGCCCCGGCCGTCGCCGCCGAGCTGCTGGTGCCCGCCGAGTCGGTCGCGGTCGTCGTCAGCTCGAACTTCGGCAATCTGGACTCGGTGTGCGAGGTCGCCACCACCATCGCGGCCGACGGCGGCACCCGACTCCTCAGCCCGGTCTACGCGCCGCGGCTGTCGAGCAACGTCACCGCCTCCGAGATCGCCATCAGGTTCGGGCTGCGCGGCCCGAACCTGATGCTGTGCAACGGCCCGACCTCCGGTCTCGACGCGGTGCACTGGGCCCTGGTGCTGCTGGCGGGCGGCCGGGCCCGGCACGTCCTGGTGGTCGGCGTCGAGCCGGCCAATGACGTCGTCCGCCGCCTCACCGGGCACGAGCATCCGCTCGACGGCGCCGCGGCGCTGGTGCTGGAGTTCCCGGCGGCTGCGGCCGAGCGCGACGCTCCGGCGCTCGCAGGGCTGGACGGCTACGTCCGCACCGGCGGGCTGGCCGGCTGCATCTCCGCGCTCGGCGGCGTCCCTCGCGCCTGGCTCGCGCCGCGGCACGCACCGGCGGACGCCCTCCCCGGCGTGCCCCGGCACGATCTCGAGGACCGCTGGGGCCCGGCCTCGGGCGCGCTGGGGGTCCTCCAGTGCGCCGCGGCCGTGGGCCACTTCGCCGCCGGCGGCACCGGCCCGGTGTACGCGGTGGCGGGTACGGACACCGACGACGCCGTCGCCGGGCTCGTCCTCACCGCGCCGGACGACATGGTGACCGGGAACCGGGTGGGCCGCACGTGAAACCGGCATCCCTGCCCAACGCCGTAAGGCCCGTGCTGCTCCGGCAGCGCACGATCAGCGACGGCGCCGGACCCCGGGTGCTGCTGCTGCACGGCATGGCGGACAGCAGCACCGTCTGGGAACGGCTGTTCGCGCTCGCACCGCAGCACGCGGACCTGCGCCGGGCCGAGATCCACACGGCCGAACTGCCCTGGCGAGGCACCGGGCCGCCCGACTGGGCGCACCGCCCCGAGTCCGCCTCCTGGCTCGCCGAGACGCTGGACGAGCTGGCGGCCACCGTGGGTCCGGTCGACGTCGTGGTGGCGCACTCCTTCTCCGCCATGCTGCTGCTCGACCTGGCCTGTGGTGCGTTCGCGCACACCGGGCACCGGCTCAAGGGGATGGTGCTGGTGTCCCCCTTCTTCCGGCCTCGGCCCGAAGACTTCGACTGGGGCACCATGACGGGCCTGCCGGAGCAGTTCGTCCGCACCATGGAGGAGGGCATCCGGGTGGCGGCCGGGCCGCGGTCGAAGCCGGAGCTACACCGGGCCCTGGCGGAGCGGCTGTGCGAGACGATCGGCCCCTACGGCTGGTCGCGGTTCTTCGAGCTGTACCTCCGCACGCCGTGGCTGCGTACCACGGAGGTGCGGACGCCCGTGCTGGTCGTATCCGGTACCCAGGACCGCATCGCGGTGCCCGGGGAGGCACAGGACCTGGTCGCCCGGATGCCCGCGGGGGTCCTGCACACGATCGAGGGGACCGGGCACTTCCCGATGGCCGAGCAACCGGCGCGGTTCGCCGATGCGCTCGGCGCTTTCCTGCGCCGTATCCCGGCCGCCCCCGAAACGTCTGGGGAACGGCCCCGTTCAACGCTAGTGGAGCGAATCTGATGGCTGACATCGACACCGCGGTCAAGAACGTGGTCACGGAGACCACCACGGTCTCCCTCACGCCCGGGTACGAGGGCGCGAACATCGGCACGTACATCGGCTTCAAGCACGTCAACTACCTCGTCGAGAAAGCGGTGATCGAGCACTTCCGGCGGCAGGGGCTGCCGGTCGGCGGGCTCTACGAGAAGTACGGCCTGGGCTTCGACCTCGTCGAGCTGGAAGCCCGGCTGCGCGGCGGGGTGTTCGTCGACGACGAGGCCACACTCGAAGTGAAGCCGGTGACAGGCGACGACGACACCGCCTTCCGGTTCAAGGTGGCGATCACCGTGCTCCGCGACGGCGAGCCGAAGAAGATCGTCACCGCCTCGGCGGCGGCCGTGCTGCGCCGGGACGAGGACGACCGGCGGCTGCCGGGCCGGGAGCCCGCCCCCGCCGTGCTCGACCGCTTCACCGTGGCCACTCTCGGCACCCCGGAACCCGGTGAGGCCGCCCAGGGTACGGGCGGGGACCTGCCGTCCGGCGGCTCGACCGACCAGGACCCCGTGCTCGACCAGCTCCTGGCCGGCCGCAACGGCCACGGCTGGAAGTTCCGCATCCCCTATCCGTACGTGCACTTCTTCAGCCGGATGCACATGTCGTCGTATCTGCGGCAGATGGAGGAGGCCAAGCACCGCTTCGTCGACGCCCGCGGCATCTCCATCGGAGCGCAGCTCGCCGAGCGCAACTGGATCCCGGCGGTCACCCACTCCCGAATCGAGATACTCGGCGAGGCCCTGCTCGAGGAGGACCTCTACACCGTTTACACGGTCGAGAGCATCTTCAAGAACCTGCTCTACACCGCGCGCATGGACTGCTACGTGGTGCGGGACGGCCGACTGGTCCGGATGGCCACGGGTGTGATCACGCACGGCTACGGCGTCGTGGAGAACGGCAACCAGGCACGGGTCGTCACCTGGGACGACCGGATCGACCGCGCCCTCAAGGGCCTGCCCGGTGAGGAAGCGTGACGGCGCCCGTCATCACTGCATGGTCCGCGGTCTCGCCCTACGGCCTCGGCCGGGAGGCCTTCGCGGCCGGCGTCGCGGCGGGGAAGTCCGCGGTGACCCGGCCCGGGGACTGGCCCGTCCCGCGGCAGCGGGTCGCGCCGGTGCCGGGCTTCGTCACCGCGGAGGTGCTGGGGCGCAAGGGCACCCGGTCGATGGACCGGGTCTCGGCCCTGGCCGCGGCTGCGGCCGACGAGCTGCTCGGCGCCGACAGCCGCCACCGCGAGGTCGCGGCCGGTGAGGGGGCGGCGCTCGTGCTCGGCACCACCGCCGGCAGCAGCACGAGCATGATGGACATCACCCGGGACACGCACACTCGCGCGATGCCGTTCCACATCGACACGCCGCGGATCCCCAACGCCATCATGAACAGCTCCGCCGCGCAGTGCGCCATCCGGCACAATCTCAAGGGCCCCAACACGACCGTCGCGGGCGGCAGAGCCGCCGGGCTGTTCGCGCTGCGCTACTCCCTGCGGCTGCTTTCCTCCGGCCACGCGCGCTCGGTGCTCTGCGGCGGTGCGGAGGAACTCACCCAGGACCGCGGCTGGCTGGAACACCTGGTCGGCGATCCGGACCGGCCGACCGCGCTCGGCGAGGGCTGCTCACTGCTGCTGCTGGAACCCGCCGCGCCCCCGGACGGGCCGGTGCTCGCCGAGGTCCTCGGCGTCACTCTCGGGGTGTTCCGCGACGACGAGCTGGACGCCGCGCTGGCGGACTGCCTCTCCCGCGCCCTGGCGCGGGCCGGGGTCGTGGCGGCGGACCTGTGGGCCGTGTCCCCCGCGGTCGGGCAGGGCCAGGTCCGCCTCGACGGGCACACCCCTTTGGCACTGCCCGGCGAGGAGGCCTGGGGAGACGCCGGCGCCGCGGCGGCCCCGTTCCAGATCGCGTCCGTGCTGGCCGCGGCCGAACGGGACCCCGCAGCGCACGGGCGTGTAGCGGCCGTGCTGTCGGCCGACCGCGACAACGTGCTCGGCTGTGCCCTTTTCCGCATCGCGAAGGATCCAGGGAGTAACCATGTCTGAAAACCCGTCACCGGTCGCACTGGTGAGCGGCGGGTCCCGTGGCATCGGCCGGGCGGTCGTGCGCCGCCTGGCCCAGGACGGCTATGACGTCGCGTTCTGCTACGTCAGCGGCGAGGAGCCGGCCCGGGAGCTGGAGAAGGAGATCACCGAGCTGGGCAGGCGCGCGGTCGCCACCCGGGTCGACGTGACCGACGCCGAGGCCGTACGCGCCTGGGTGCGCGGCACGGAGGACGAACTCGGCCCGATCGACGCCGTGGTGACCTCCGCGGGTGTGACCAGAGACAGCGCGCTGGTGCTGATGGCGGACGAGGACTGGCACACCGTCCTCGACGTCAACCTCGACGGCATGTACAACGTCTGCCGCTCCGCGATCTTCGAGATGATGAAGAGCCGGTCCGGGGTGATCGTGAACCTGTCGTCGGTCGCCGGCGTGCAGGGCCACGCCCGGCAGACCAACTATGCGGCGGCCAAGGCGGGGATCATCGGGTTCACACGGTCCCTGGCCAAGGAGGCGGGCCCGTACGGGATCCGCGCGAACGTGGTCGCCCCCGGGTTCATCGACACCGACATGACCGCCGTCCTGCCCGAAGCGGTTGCCAAGGAGGCCGTCGAGAGGACGGCGCTGCGCCGGATGGGCCGGGCCGAGGAGGTGGCGGACCTGGTGTCGTTCCTGGTCTCCCCCCGCGCGGCCTTCATCACAGGGACGGTACTGGAGATCGACGGCGGCATCTCGCTCTGAGTGCCCCGCTGGAAAGGAGGCCACCCGAAATGGCCAGGAAACCACCCCGCTGGTACTTCTCGCTGCGCAGCCCGTACTCATGGTTCGCCTATCGCGACCTGATGGACCGCTACCCCGATGTGGCGGACGCGATCGAGTGGATCCCGTTCTGGGAACCGGACGATCAGACCCAGGCGCTGCTGGAGAAGGACGGCGTTCAGCTGCCGATCGTGGAGATGTCCCGCGCGAAGAACTTCTACATCCTCCAGGACGCCCGACGGCTGGCCGACGCCCGCGGACTCTCCGTCACCTGGCCGGTGGACCGTGACCCGAACTGGGAGATCGCCCACCTCGGCTACCTGGTGGCGGAGGACGCCGGTCTGGGCCGGGAGTACGTGGCGCTGGCGTATCGCGCCCGCTGGCAGCAGAGCCGGGACATCACCGACCGGGCCGTCATCGCCGAGATCGCGGCCGAACTCGGCCTGGACCCCGCCCTGGTCGCCGACGCCTCGGACGATCCGGAGCTGCGGCGCCGGGGGGTTGAGGTGCTGACCCGCTCGTACAAGGACGGCCTGTTCGGCGTCCCCTTCTTCATCCACGGCCACGACAAGTTCTTCGGCGTCGACCGGTTGCGCCCCTACGCCGCGAAGGTCCGGGGCCAGAACCCGGGGCCGGATGCCGAGCTCACCTGGCTGGACGAAGCGGGCCTGATGCCCGAGCCGATACCGGCCGGCGGCGATGCTGGCCACGCGGGCGGCTGCGGCTGACGCCGCGACCGCCGCCGAGACGAACAACTGAAGGGATTGCCATGACTGCCGAAGCCACCCTCGATCTCGAAGAGCTGCGCGAGATGATCGCCGATGTACTGGAGGTCGACGGAGAGTCGATCACACCGGAGATCGACTTCGTCCGCGACCTTGGCGTCGATTCCCTCCTGGCCCTGGAACTGGCCGTCACCCTGGAGCGGCACTACCGGGTCAAGATCGAATCGCGTGAGATCGGGGACGTCCGGACCATGTCCGACATCTCCGCGCTGCTGCTCCGGAAGCTGCGGAAGTCGGCGGCGTGAGCCAGGACCGCCCGGCCGAGCAGTACCTGCTCGTCGAAACCCAGTCCGGCGGCACCGCGGAGCGCTTCCTGGCCGACGCCGCCGCGCTCGCCGGCGCCGGTGAGCGGGTGTGCCTGTTCCTCGCCGCAGACGGCGTCGCGCTCGGGATCCGCGGGGCCAGCGCCGGGCTGCCGCAGTTCCTCGGAGCCGGTGGGCAGGCCTGGATCGACGAGTTCACCCTCGCCCACCGGGCGCTGGACGCCGCATCGCTGACCCCCGGGGTGCGCACCACCGGGATGGGCGACCTGGCGGACTGGCTGCTGGAGCCCGGCACCCGGGTGGTGTGGCACTGACCATGGCCGCGACCGTCGAACGCCGTACCTGGGACGTGCTGATCGTCCTCACCGCACCGCCCCACACGAACGACACCCTGACCACCGTGTTCCGGCTGGCCCAGGCCGTACTGGAACGGGAGCACACCATCAGGGTGTGGGCGTGCGGCTACAACACCATGCTGACCCAGGCCTCGCTGGGCGATACCAAGCCCGCCGACCTGCGCGACCCGGCGACACCGGCGCCGACGGCCGGCGCGCTGATCCGGGGCCTGCTCACCGCGTACAAGGGCCGGTTCAGCTGGATCGTCTGCACGGCGTGCAGCGCGGAGCGCGGTGCCCGGGGCCACATCGCCGAGGTCCGGCTGCGCTCCGACGCCCGGCTGGCGGCGACGATCGCCGCGGCCCACCGGACCATCTACATCGGAGGTGCGTAGGTGGCCTACCTGGTCATCATCGACCGCGGCTACCGCGGCAGCGCGGAGGCGCAGTTCTTCGACGCGCTCTACGGCGTCGAGATGCTCGGCGACCAGCTGGGCGGCATGGATGTGGTGCTGCGCGGGACCAGCGTGACCGCCGCGCTGGCCGGTGCGGCTCCGCCGCCCGAGATCCAGGTGGGGCCGACGGTGCTCACCCTCGCGGATCCGCGGCGATCCATCCGCGCTCTGGTGGACAAGGCGGCGGCGGTCTACGTCGACGAGCCCGGCCTGGCGGCCCTCGGCCTGGACCACGCCCCCCTGCTCCCCGGCGTCACCAGGCTGGACACCGCTCGACTCGCCGCCCGCTGGGGGGACTACGCCGGAGTGTGGTTCCTGTGAGCGGGCGGTGGGGCTATGCCCGGCCGCTCGACGGCGCCGACCGGATCACGGCCCGCGCCGAGGCGGACGAGCTGCTGATCGAGGCGGAGAAGGTGGTGAGGTCCACCGATCCCTACCTTGCCGGGCACTTCCCGGAGGTCACCCTCTACCCGGCGATCTTCCTGCTCGACGGCATCCGGCAGGCGGTCGGCGCCGAGCTCCACCGTTCCCCGTCGCTCGCCGCACACCTCGCCCCGGGCGGCCCGGGGGAGGACTGGCTCGAACTGGGGACGCTCGACTCCGCGCGGGTGCTCAGGCCGATGCTCGAGGGTGATGAACTCCGGCTGCTGATCCGGGTGTCGGCCGGACATCCGGGCGCCCTGCGGGCCGTGCTCGACTGCCGCCGAGCCGACGGCGAGCAGGTCGCGAAGATGACCGTCGAACTCGTACGGGGAGGAACCTCATGAAGTCCGGGTACGCGCAGCTCCTCGCGCTCCTCCCGGTCCGGCACCCGATGGTGCTGGTCGACCGGGTCACCGGCTTCGACCGCGGCCGCACCATCGAGACCGCCAAGGCCGTGACCGGCAGCGAGCCCTGCTATCAGGGCATGGCCGACGAGCTCCCTGCCGAGCGGTACGCCTATCCCCGGTCCATGATCCTGGAATCGTTCGGGCAGTCCGCGGCGCTGCTCTGGCTCGGCAGCCACGGCCCGGACGCCGAAGGGGACGGCCTGCCGATGGTCGGCCGGCTGCGGAACTGCGCGTTCACCGGTTCCGCGTTCCCCGGAGACGTGATCCGGCATCGCGTACGGGTCGAACGGCTGGTGGAGGACACCGCGTTCATGACCGGGGAAAGCCGGGTCGGCGACCAGGTGCTCCTCACCGTCGGATCCCTGATCGCCGTGGCACGTCCGGCCGCCGTGGTGACCGGCGGGGCGGCGGCGTCCGCCGCAGCCCCGCCGGCTTCACGCCACCGCTAGGGTGCGGGCCTCGCCGGCCTTGCACTCCATGGCCCGGGCGAACGCCTGCAGCACCCGGGGCATGGTGAACCCGCGCCCGCCGACCTCCGCCACCAGGTGCTCCGACTCCAGCTGCGCGGTCAGCCGGTCGGCCTCGGCGACGGGTATTCCGGCGAGCGCCGCTCCCGTCTCAAGCGTGAACCCGGCCTGATCGACGTGGCCGATCTTCCGGAAGTAGCGCTTCGCGTCAAGGCCGAGTCTTCGATAGGAGAACTCCAGTTCGGCCCGGATAGAGTTGCCGCTGTCACCGTCGAGTGCCAGGGAGAGCAGCTGACTGCCATCGCGCATGGTGCGGACGAAGCTCTTGAAACCCTGCCCGGGCCGGTCGACGAACTTCACGGCGGCCAACCGCAACACGAGCGGCAGATACCCGCACAGCTCGGCCAGTTCCTCCAGTTCGGCGCGCGCGTCCACCAAGTGCTCCTCGTCGATGACGGCGCTCAGCACCGTGCGCGCCGCCTCCGGGGTGAGCACATCCAGGACCAGCCGCCGCGCGGCCTCTCTGGCCACCAGCCCGGACATCCGGTTGCGGCTGGTGACGATGGTCCGGCAGTGTTCACCGGTCGCCAGCAGCGGGCGCACCTGCTCGGCGTCGGAGGCGTTGTCGAGGACGACGAGCATGCGGCGATCGGCGATCAGCGACCGGTACCGCTCCATCCGCCGCCACGGATCCGCCGGGCAGTCGTCCTCGTGCACACCCAGGCTGCCGAGCAGCAGGGCCAGGGCATGCTCGCTGTCCAGCGGCCCGTGCGCGCCCCTCAGATCGACGTACAGCTGACCATCCGGAAAGTCGTCGATCCAGCGGTGTGCCCACCGGATCGCGAACGCGGACTTCCCGACGCCGACCGAGCCCGTCACGAGGAAGACGCTGCCTCCGGGCCGCCGCTGGAACAGCTGGTCGGCAAGCGTGAGTTCGGCCCCGCGGCCGGCCAGAAGCGGCATGTCGAGCGGGAGGTGCCGGGGCACGCTCCGCACCTTCGGCGCCTCGGTGACCGGATCGTCCTGGGCGGTCTTCCCCTCGGAGCCTTCCCTCGCCCCTGCCGCGTAGAGCGCCCTCCAGCGGGTGAGCCAGCGCTCGGTCCCCTCCGCCACCTTCTCCGGCGGCTGCCCGCCGTACACCAGGCAGGCCGTCACAAAGGACGAGACGAATTCCGATCGCGGCAGCTTGTCACCGCGCAGAATCGTCGAGACCGTACTTCGCGGCAGCGCGTCGACCTCGTCACCATTGGATGCCTTGGCTTTTCCTCCCAACTGCTGCAGACGCCGCATGGAAGGCTGCCCGACGTTCAGTCGAAGTTCTCGCAGTTGCTCCACAAATTCCGATGCGTTGAAAGGTTCCATCTTCGACAATCACCCCCGTAAATTGTCAAATGTTTAACAGTTTGCGTGTCGCCCGCTCAGTGGCTGACCGCGGATCCTGCTCTCGTCCGGTCCGACATGTCCTTGCCGAAGCTTCTCGCCGCCAGCCCGAACAGCACACCGCCGAGAATGAACCAAGGGTTCCACACCGCGAGCGTCCAGAATTTCTGTGCGGCGCTGACCTCACCGACGGCCGAAACGCCGACGATGAGGAGCACCTCGATGAGGAGGCCCCGGACCAGCAGCAGGAGGCAGATCGCCAGCCCGAGCAACCGGAGCATGCGCCACCGGCGCCCGTGCACACCGCGCTGCTGCAGGCCCAGCGCGACCGCGGAGCCGATCAGGCACAGGAAGCCCACGCCCCAGAGCCCTCCGGCCACGAACCAGGCCGGCCGCTCGGACGCGAGTTGCTCACCGGACGAGACGTCCAGTCCCACTTCCCCGCCGAGGGCCCAGAAGAAATGCAGAAGGGCGAAAATTACCGCCCAGCCGGCGGCGAGATACCCATGACAACGTAGCCCACTGAAGCGCAATCTCAGACCCCCGTATTGCGACCGTCCCGAGTTTCCCCGGCGCTGCCGATGCAATCTCATCGGCAGCAGACGGCGCAAGCATACCAGTGCACAAATGTCTGTCACATGTGCGATGTTGGCGGCATGTCAGGGGTGGTCCGGCCCCCTGCGACCCGCCTCACCGGCAGCCGTCAGGAGTTTCGCCTGCAGGACCGGGGCGATTTGCTCCAACGCCTTCGGTTCCGTCATCTGGTTGTGTTCGCAGTCGACCTCGATCTCCGTGATCCGGCCTGTGATCAGGGGCTGCCAGATCATTGCGAAGTCCGGCTCATCCGGATGCGTGCGCTTTGCGGTGAAGAACAGCAGGTCGGTGTCGACCGCACGGCTGAACGGCTCTCTCAGCATCGCCGTCTGCCGGCCGAGGATCTCCGGCAGTGCGGCCAGACTGCGCTCGCCCAGACCGGCCAGCGGGTGGTCGATCTCACGCAGGAACGCGTGCACCCGGCCGAAGTCGAGTTCCTCTCCCGTCATTTGCGGCAGGTCAAGGCCGACATAGCGCAGGGCCTGGAACATCACGTCGGTGTCCGGATCGGTGTAGTCCGCCCCGGGGAGCGTGGTGTCGAGCATGGCCAGCAGATGTACCTGCTCGCCCTGGTCGCGCAGCAGCCCGGCGATGGCGTGGGACACTGCGCCGCCGGACGACCAGCCCATGAGCTGGTACGGCCCGTGCGGCTGCACCTCGCGGATCTGCTCGAGGTAGTCGGCGGCCATCTCGTCGATCGACGCGGCGTACCCGCCCCGCCCGTCCAGGCCGCGGGCCTGGATCGTATAGATCGGCTGCTCCTTCTCGAGGTGCTGCAGCAGGCCTGCGTACACCCAGCCGAGCCCGGTCGCCGGATGCACGCAGAACAGCGGAGGGCGGTTGCCCTCGGCGCGCAGCGGCATCAGGACGTGGAGCGAATCCGCGCCGGAGTGTTCTTCCGGGCCGGTCGTGTCGAGGCGGTCGGCCAGCGCCGCCACGGTCGGCGCTTCGAACAAGGTCCGCACAGCGAGCTCGACGCCGAGCCGGTCCCGCGCCTTCGCCACGAGCCGGGTGGCGAGCAGGGAGTGCCCGCCCAGCTCGAAGAAGCTGTCGTCGATCCCGACCGTCGGCACCCCGATCACCTCGGCGAACAGGTCGCACAGCGCCTGTTCCCGGGCATCGCGCGGCCCGCGTCCGTCAGTGGACTGCGCGGTCCCCGGCGCCGGCAGCATCCGCCGGTCCAGCTTTCCGCTGGCCGTCAGCGGCAGCCGCTCCAGCGGCACGACCGCCGACGGGACCAGATGGCCCGGCAGCTCACGGCGCGCGAAGTCGATCAGCTCGGCCGGCTCCGCCACGTGACCGTCGGCGGCCACGGCATACGCGACCAGCGTGGTGTCCCCCTGCTGGTCCCGCCGGGGAATCACCGCGACCTGGGCGACGCTGTCGTGCCGGGCGAGTACGGCCTCGGTCTCGCCGGGCTCCGCCCGCTGGCCACGGATCTTGACCTGGTCGTCGACCCGGCCGACGAACTCCAGCTGACCGTCGGAGCGCCAGCGCACCAGGTCGCCGGTGCGGTACATGCGTTCCCCGGCACTGCCGAACGGGCAGGCGACGAAGCGCTCAGCGGTCATCCCGGGCCGCCCGAAGTAGCCCCGGGCGAGACCGGCCCCGGCGAGGTACAGCTCACCGGTAACGCCAGGGGGCACCGGGTTCATGCCGTGATCCAGTACATAGGTGCGGTAGTTGGTGAGCGCCCGGCCGATCGGTGCCACACCGGCGGCGTTGCCGTCGTCGTACCACTCGGTGGCGTAGACGCAGGCCTCCGTCGGGCCGTACAGGTTCGCGATCCGCACGCCCGGGGCCGCGGCCCGCAGATCGTGCACCAGCCGGGGCGTGACCGCCTCGCCCACCAGGATGACGGTGCCGATCCGCAGTCGGCCGCCGGTGGCAAGCGCGGCCGACATCGCGGACGGCGCCGTGCAGACCAGGCTCGCCTCGGGGCGCTCCTCGTCGGCGAGAGCGAGCACGTCGCGCACCACCTCGATGCTGCCACCGTGCAGAAGCGGCAGGATCATGTCCGACACCGAGACGTCGAAGGTCGCCGAGGTGGAGGCCAGCGCGGCGGCGAACACGTCCGCGGAGAAGGCCTCTCCCGCCCACGCCGACAGATTCGCCACGGCGCGGTGCGCGACCACCACGCCCTTGGGCCGCCCGGTCGATCCCGAGGTGTAGATCACGTAGGCCGCGTCGTCGGGATGCAGCGGCGCCGACCGGTCAGGGTCGGTGAGATCGCCGTCGTCGAATCCGCAGAGCGCAGCCTCGGTCGCCGGGTCGTCGAGCACGATACGGGGCAGGCCGTCGGGCAGTACGGCCGCGCCGGCGCGGTCCGTCACCGCCAGCACCGGGCGGGCGTCCTCGACGAGGTAGCGCACTCGCTCGGCCGGATGACCGGGGTCGATCGGCACGTACGCGGCACCGGAATTCAGCACCGCCCACATCGCGACCGGCAGCCGCTCGTCCCTCGGCAGGGCCAGCGCGACCCGCTGCTCCGGGCCGCAGCCATGGGCGGCCAGCAGCCGCGCCAGCCGGTTCGCGGACGACCGCAGCGCGTCGTAACTCAGCCGCGTGTCCCCCGCACGCACCGCGGTGGCGGCGCCGTCGCGGGCGGCGGCCGCGGCGAACAGCTCGGGCAGGGTGGCCGACGGGACCGGTGCGGTGCCGCCGTTCCACTCCTCGAGGATCCGCTGCCGCTCGGCCGCGTCGAGCAGCTCGACCTGGCTGATCCGCTGCCCCGGGTCGCTCGTGATCGCCTCCAGCATCAGCAGCAGGCGCTCGGCGATCGCCTCCACTGTCTCCCTGTCGAACAGGTCGCTGCTGTAGACCAGCGCGCCGCGGGCGCCGCCCTCCCGGCCGTCCTCGTGGTACTTGGCCGTCAGGTTGACCGACAGGTCGAACATGGTGGCGTCGGTGCCGACCTCGATCGCCTCCGCGGCGAGCTCGGGCAGCCGCAGCTCGGTGTCCCTGGTGTTCTGGAAGGCGAACATCACCTGGAACAGCGGGTGCCGGGCCGGGGACCGGTCCGGGTTGACTGCCTCGACCAGATACTCGAACGGGAGGTCCTGGTGGGCGTACGCGTTGACGTTCGCCTCCCGCACCCGGTCGATGACCTCGCGGAACGTCGGGTCGCCGCTGGTGTCGGCGCGCAGCACCAGCGTGTTGACGAAGAACCCGACGAGGTCGTCGAGGGCTTCGTCGGTGCGCCCCGCGATGGGCGAGCCGACCGGGATGTCGGTGCCTGCCCCGAGACGGGTCAGCAGGGCGGAGAGCGCCGTCTGGACCACCATGAACGCCGTCGCGTTGCAGTCGACGGCCAGCTTGTTGATCCGGGCGTGCAGCTCCGGACCGTAGCCGAAGGCGACGCTGCCACCGGCGTAGGTCGGGGTCTTCGGCCGCTGCCGGTCCGTCGGCAGGGGCAGCTCGTCCGGAATGCCGGCCAGTGCCCGCCGCCAGTACGCGACCTGCTCGCTGACGACACTGTCCGCGTCGTCCGTGCGGCCCAGCAGATCACGCTGCCACAGCGCGTAGTCCACGTACTGCACGGGCAGTTCGGTCCACTGCGGCGCCCGGCCGGCGCAGCGCTGCTCGTACGCACCGCTCAGATCGCGGGCGAGCGGGACCAGCGACCAGCCGTCGCCGGCCACGTGATGGAGGACCAGCACGAGCATGTGCTCGGTCGGGGACACCGTGAGCACCCTGACCCGCAGCGGCAGGTCCGTGCGGAGGTCGAAGTCCCGCTCCGCGATCCCGGCGATCGCCGCGGCCAGCCCGTCCCGGTCGACCTCGCTCACCGCGAAGTCCGGCCGTGCCTGGTCCGGGGTGAGGATCTGCTGGTGGGGAACGCCGTCGGTTTCGGGGAAGACCGTGCGCAGCGTCTCGTGCCGGACGGTGACGTCGGCGACGGCGGCGGCCAGCGCCCGGTGGTCCAGCGGGCCCGTCAGCCGCGCCGCCATCGGCAGGTTGTAGGCGGCGTTCGAGCCTTCCAGGCGGTTGAGGAACCACAGCCGCTGCTGGGCGTGGGACAGCGGCACCCGCTCCGGGCGCGGCCCCCGCACGATCGCCGGCCGCCGGCTGTCACCGGACCGGTCGAGGATCTCCACGAGTCCGGCCACCGTCTGCGTCGTGAACAGGTCGCGGATCGCCAGATCGACACCGAACGTGACTCGTACCAGGGAGATCAGCCGGGTCGCCATCAGGGAGTGGCCACCGAGGTCGAAGAATCCGTCGTCGATGCCCACGCTGGGCAGGCCGAGGATGTCCGCGAAGATGCGGCAGAGCGTCTCCTCACGCTTGTCGCGCGGCCCGCGCCCGGCCTTCCGGCCTTCGTGGTCGGGCGCCGGCAGCGCCCGCCGGTCCAGCTTCCCGTTCGGGGTCAGCGGCAGCTCGTCCAGTACGACGAAGGCCGCCGGGATCAAGTGCTCCGGCAGCAGGCCGCCGAGGAACTCGCGCAGCGCCATCGGCAGGGGCCGGTCCGCGCCCGCCGGGACGACGTAGGCGAAGAGCCGGGTGTCGCCGGACGCGTCCGCGCGCGGGACGACGACGGTGTGCCCGACGCCGTCGTGCCGGGCCAGGGCCGCCTCGATCTCGGCGGGCTCGACCCGGAAACCGCGCACCTTGACCTGGTCGTCGGCGCGGCCGAGGAACTCCAGCTGCCCGTCGGCCCGCCAGGCCGCCACGTCGCCGGTGCGGTACATCCGCTCCCCGGCCCGGCCGAAGGGGCAGGCCACGAACCGCTCGGCGGTCAGGCCGGGGCGGTGCAGATAGCCGCGGGCCAGCTGGGCACCGGCGATGTACAGCTCGCCGGCGACCCCGGGCGGGACCGGGCAAAGCGTGGAGTCGAGCACGTACAGGGCGGTGTTCCACACCGGGCTGCCGATCGGCACCGAGACCGCACCCGGCTCGTTCCGGCACTCCCAGGCGGTCACGTCCACCGCCGCCTCCGTCGGCCCGTACAGGTTGTGCAGGCCGGCCCCGATCGTCGCGCGAGCCCGCTCGGCCAGCTCGGCCGGCAGCGCCTCACCACTGCTGATCAGCCGGCGAAGGTCCGGCAGCCGTGCCGCGGCGGGCTCCGCGGCGAACACGGCCAGCATCGACGGCACGAAGTGCGCGGTGGTGACCCGCTGTTCGCGCATCAGGCCGGCCAGGTACACCGGGTCCTGGTGCCCGCCCGGCTTGGCCACCACCAGCGTGGCGCCGCTCAGCAGCGGCCAGAAGAACTCCCACACCGACACGTCGAATCCGGCGGGGGTCTTCTGCAGCACCCGGTCGGTCGCGTCGAGCCCGTACCGGTCCTGCATCCACATCAGCCGGTTGACGATGCTCGCGTGGGACACCACCACACCCTTGGGCGCTCCGGTGGACCCGGACGTGTAGATCACGTACGCGGGATGCTCCGGGAGGCAGGCGCCCGTGCCGGCCGCGAGCGCGTCGCCCGCCGGCTCCGCTCCGAGGAGCGGGTGGTCCTCGGTGAGGGTGAGCACCGGGCGGGCGTCGTCGAGCAGGTACTGGATGCGCTCGGCGGGATAACCGGGGTCGACCGGCAGGTAGGCGGCGCCGGTCTTCAGGACCGCCAGCAGCGTGACGACAAGGGTCTCGGAGCGCGGCAGCACCACCGCGACGCAGGTCTCCGGTCCGGCGCCGTGCTCCGCGAGCAGCCGGGCGAACCGGCCCGCCCGCAGGTCCAGCTCGGCGTAGGTGAGCTCGGTGTCCTCGAAGACCACCGCCGTGCGGTCGGGGGTACGGGCCGCCTGCGCGGCGAACAGCTCCGGCAGGGTCGTGTGCGGCACCTCGTGCGCGGTGTCGTTCCAGCCCCGGACGACCTGCTCGTGCTCGGCTTCCTCGAGCAGGCCGGCCGCGCCGATCCGCTGCGCGGGGTCGGCGGCCAGCGCGGCGAACATCCGCGCCAGACGGTCCGTCAGCCGCTCGACGTCAGCCGCGTCGAACAGGTCCGTCGAGTACTCGACCATGCCCTCCAGACCGCCCGGGGCTCCGTCCTCGGCGACGGTCTCACGGAGGTGGACGGCGAGGTCGAACTTGTTCTGCACGATCCGCTCGACCGGCTCGGCGTGGGCGGCAAGGCCGGGGAACGCCGGCTCCGGCGGGGCGCCGTGCAGTGACAGCAAGACCTGGAACAGCGGCATCCGTCCCGCCGAGCGGTCCGGGTTGAGGAGCTCGACCAGCCGCTCGATCGGCACGTCCTGGTTCGCGTAGGCGCTGAGATTCGTCTCGCCGATCCGGTCGAGCAGCTCGTGCCAGGTGGGGTTGCCGCTCGTGTCGGTGCGCAGCACCAGCGTGTTGAGGAAGTCGCCGATGAGGTCGTCGAGCGCGGTGTCGGTACGGCCGGCGACCGGCGTGCCGACCGGGATGTCGGTGCCGCAGCCGAGCCGGGTGAGCAGGGCGGCGAGCCCAGCCTGGCTGACCATGAAGAGGCTCGTGCCGGAGGCGGCGGCCAGGTCGGCCATACGGCGGTGGGTCCGCTCGTCGATGCGGAACGACAGGGTGGCCCCGTGGTACTCGCCGCTCGTGCCGCGCGGCCGGCTGCCGGGCAGCCGCAGGTCCTCGGGCAGATCGGCCAGTGTCCTGCGCCAGTACGCGATCTGTTCGCTCACCAGGCTGTCCGGATCGTCCTCGCGCCCGAGGAGCTCCCGCTGCCACAGCGCGTAGTCCGCGTACTGCACGGGCAGCGGCGCCCACCGCGGCCGGCGGCCGTCGAGGCGGGCGGCGTAGGCGTCGGTGAGGTCCCGGGTCAGCGGCCCCATCGACCAGCCGTCCCCGGCGATGTGGTGCAGAACCAGCGCCAGCACATGGTCGTGCGGCGACAGCGCGAACAGGTGGGCGCGCAGGGGGAGTTCCCCGGCCAGGTCGAAGACGTGGCCGCAGGCGCCGGCGAGCTGTGCGGCCAGGTCCGCGTCGGTGGCCTCGGTGACCTTCAGCTCGACGCGGGCCTGCTCCGGGGACACGATGTCCTGGTACGGGGTGCCGTCGACGTCCGGGTACCGGGTGCGCAGCGACTCGTGACGGTCGGACACGTCCTGGATGGCCGCGGCCAGTGCCGCGCGGTCGAGGTCGCCGGTGAGCCGCACCGCGATCGGCATGTTGTAGGTGGCGCTCCCGCCCTCCAGCCGGCTGAGGAACCACAGCCGCTGCTGCGCGTGCGACAGGGGCGTGCGCTCGGGGCGGCGCTGCCGCACCACCGGCCGCCGCCGGGTCCCTTCGGCCTTCTCCAGCACCCCGCTGAGCCCGGCCACCGTCGGCGTCACGAACAGGTCCCGGATGGCCAGGTCGACGCCCAGGGCGTCCCGTACGCGGGAGACCAGCCGGGTCGCCAGCAGCGAGTGGCCGCCCAGGTCGAAGAACCCGTCGTCGATGCCGACCCGGGGCAGTCCGAGGACCTCGGCGAAGATCCGGCACAGCACGGCCTCGCGGTCGTTGCGCGGCCCCCGGCCGGAGGTCTTGCCGAGGACCGCAGGCGCCGGCAGCGCCCGCCGGTCCACCTTGCCGTTCGTGGTCAGCGGCATCCGGTCCAGCACGACGAACGCGGTCGGCACCAGGTAGTCGGGCACCACGCGCCGCAGGTGCTCACGCACCGACTCGACCAGCGCGTCCGAGGCCAGCACGGCGGCCGGGGCGTTGGTGTACGCACCGCCCCCGGCGGCCGGGCGCGCACCGGGGCGGTAGCCGGCCACCGGCGCCGTCCCCGGTGCGCTGAACGCCACTTCCAGTGTGCCGCCGTCGCGGTCGGCGCCGGCCCAGGTGACGGTGGTCCGGTAACCGGCTTCTTCTCCCAGGGCGGCGAACTCCCCCGGCTCCGGCAGCACGGACACGTCCGCCGCCAGGGCGGCCTGCGCGGCCGGCAGGTCGCCTGCTTCGAGCGCCCGCACGGCGGCGAGCTCGCCGGCGATCCGGCGGTTGGGGATGCCGGTGACCCTCAGGCCGTCCGGCCGGGCCGCCAGCGCCGCGCGCAGCGCGTCCGTATCGGCGGCGTCCCGCCCCCAGACGAGCTCCCCGACGGCGGCCGGCTCCGGCTGCGGCGCAGTGCGCAGCACCACGTCGTAGCGGTGACCGGTGAGCTCGTTGCAGTCCGTGCCGGACTTGACCGCGAGGTCCGCGGCCGCGGCCAGGCCGGCGAAATAGTCGGGGTCGACGAGCAGTTCCGTCTCGCGCGACACCGCCAGGTCGACCGTCTTGCGCACCGCGGCGGCGTCGCGGACCGCGGCGTCGGTGGCGAGCAGTTCGACGGACGTGCGCAGGGCGCGGTGCAGCCGGAGGTTGCGGACGTCGCCGACGAACACGTTGCCGCCCGGGACGACCAGGTCGAGCGCCTGGGTGAGCACGTCGGTCAGGTAGTCGGCGCTGGGGAAGTACTGGATGACGGAGTTCACGATGACGGTGTCGAAGAACCCCGTGGGCAGGCCGTCGAAGATGTGCGCCGGCTGTGCACGCAGCTCGACCCGGCCGTCCAGCTCGGGCCGGCCTTCGAGCTGGGCGCGGACCCGGTCGATGACGACCTCGGAGATGTCGGTGCCCCAGTAGGACTCGCAGTCCGGCGCCAGCGGCGCGAGGAGCAGGCCGCTGCCCACCCCGATCTCCAGCACCCGGCGGGGCCCGAGCTCCCGTACCCGGGCCACGGTGGCGTCCCGCCACCGCTGCATGTCCTCGATCGGGATCGGCTGCCCGGTGTAACTGCTGTTCCAGCCGGAGAAGTCCTCGCCGAGACCGCCCGACAGGCCCTCGTGGTGGGCGTCGTAGGTGGCCTGCCAGTTGCCGAGCTGCTGCCGCTCCGCTGCCTCCTCCCGGTCGGCGTCGTCCCCGGCCGGGACGAGGTACGCGGCCAGCTGCCGGTCTCCGGGACGGTCCTCCCGCGCCAGCACGGCGGCCTGCTGTACCCCGGGATGCCGGGCCAGTACGGCCTCGACCTCACCCGGCTCGATCCGGAAGCCGCGGATCTTCACCTGCGCATCGGCCCGGCCGATGTAGTCGACGTGTCCGTCGGCCCGCAGCCGGGCGAGGTCCCCGGTGCGGTACATCCGCTCCCCGGGACCGCCGAACGGGCAGGCCACGAACCGCTCCGCGGTCAGACCCGGGCGGCGCAGATAGCCGGCGGCCAGGCTCGCGCCCGCGACGTACAGATCTCCGACGACACCCGGCGGCACCGGGCGCAGGGCCCCGTCGAGCACATAGACCCGGGTGTTGTCCACCGGCCTGCCGATCGGGGGGCCGTCCGGGCCGGACAGCTGCTCGCTCATGGTCGCGATGACGGTCGTCTCGGTCGGGCCGTAGGCGTTGAACATCCGGTTGCCCGGCGCCCAGCGCTCCACCAGCGCGCCGGGGCACGCCTCGCCCGCCACCGACACGGTCAGGCCGGCCGGCAGCACGCCCGAGGGCATCGCCGCGAGTACGGACGGCGGCATGGTGAAGTGCGTGAGGCGCTGGTCCCGGATGAACTCGGCCAGCTCCTGGCCGGGCATGAGCTGTTCGGCCGAGCGCAGGAACAGCGTGCCGCCGTTCAGCAGCGCCATGCAGCAGTCCCAGAACGCGACGTCGAAGCTCGGCGAGGAGAACTGCAGCACCCGGCTGTCCGGCCCCGCGCCCAGGCGTTCGCGCTGGCTGCGGGCCATGCTGGCCACGCCGCCGTCCGTGACCACCACGCCCTTCGGCTTCCCGGTGGATCCCGAGGTGTAGATCACGTAGAGCGGGCTGCTGAGCGTGCGGTTCGACGGCAGGTCGTCCGCGCCGTACCGCTCCAGCTCGGTGACGGTGTGCTCGTCGTCGAGCACGAGGACCGGGCTGCCGGCCGGCAGCCGCCCGGTCAGCGCCCCGGTCGTCACCGTCAGCACCGGGCGGGAGTCCTCGAGCATGTACGCGATGCGCTCGGCCGGGTACCCGCTGTCGACCGGGAGGTAGGCGGCCCCGGCCTTGGCCACGGCGAGCATCGCCGTCACGAGCTCCACCGACCGGGGCAGCGCCAGCGCCACCAGTTGCCCCGGGCCCGCACCGCGCTCGCCGAGCAGACGGGCCAGCCGGTTGGCGGCGGCGTCGAGCTCGCCGTAAGTCAGCGTGGCCGTCTCGGACACCAGCGCGGTGGCGTCCGGGGCCGCTGCGGCGCGGGACCGGAACAGCTCGGCGAACCCGGCCGCGGGGACTTCCTGTTCGGTCCGGTTCCACGTCTCCAGCACCTGCTGCCGCTCGCCGGGCAGCAGCACGTCCAGGGCGTCGGCCCGCTGGTCGGGGTCAGCGGCCATCGCCTCGAAGACGCGGATCAGGCGGGCGCCGAGCCGCTCCACGCTCTCCCGGTCGAACAGGTCGGTGGCGTACTCGATCGTGCCGCCAAGGCCCATGGGACGGCCCTCGCCGTCGACCTGCTCGCCCATGCTGAACGCCAGGTCGAACTTGGAGGTGTCGGTGTAGAGCTGCTCGCCCTCCACGACCAGCCCCGGCAGCCGCAGCTGCGGCAGCGTGTTGTTCTGGAACGCCAGCATCACCTGGAACAGCGGGTGCCTGCCCAGGGTCCGGTCCGGGCGGAGGATGTCGACCAGCCGCTCGAAGGGCAGCTCCTGGTTCGCGTACGCCCCCAGCGCCGTCTCCCGGGACCTGGCGATGAGCTCGCGGAACGAGGGGTCGCCGGCGGTGTCGAGGCGCATCACCACGGTGTTGACGAAGAAGCCGACCAGTTCGTCCAGGCCTTCGTCGGTGCGGCCGGCGATCGGCGAGCCGAGGGGGATGTCCGTGCCGGCGCCCAGCTTGCTCAGCAGTGCGGCCAGCCCGGCCTGCACCACCATGTAGAGGCTGGCGTCCGACCGCGCGGCCAGTTCGGACAGCCGCCGGTGCAGCTCGGCACTCACCTGGAACGGGACGTTGCCGCCCTGGTTGCCGGGAGCGGCGGGGCGCTGCCGGTCCACCGGCAGCCGCAGCTCGTCCGGCAGTCCGGCCAGCGCCTTGCGCCAGTACTCGACCTGTTCACTGATCAGGGATTCCGGGTCGTCCTCGCCGCCGAGCAGCTCCTGCTGCCACAGGGTGTAGTCCGCGTACTGGATCGGCAGCTCCGGCCAGCCGGGCTCCCGCCCGGCGCGGCGGGCCTCGTACGCCGCGGTGAGGTCACGGGCGAGGGGGGCCATCGACCAGCCGTCCGCGGCGATGTGATGGATCACCAGTGCCAGCACGTGCTCGCGCTCGGACAGGGCGAACAGCCGCGCCCGGATCGGTATCTCCGCCTCCAGATCGAAGGCTTCAGCGGCCAGCGCGGCGAGTTCGCCGTCCAGCTCCTCCGGTGCGACCTCGGTGACGGCCGCCTCCAGCCGGGCCGCGCCCGGAGCGAGGATCTTCTGGCCGGGAACGTCGTCCCGGCTGACGAAGACGGTACGCAGCGGCTCGTGCCGGTCGATGAGGTCCTGCAGCGCAGCGACGAGTGCGGCCCGGTCGAGCTCACCCGTCAACCGGAGTACGGCCGGCATGTTGTAGGTGGCATTGGGCCCTTCCAACCGGTTGAGGAACCACAGTCGCTGCTGTGCGTGCGAGAGCGGGATCATCGGTTCTCCTCGGGCTGCGCAGGCGCTAGATCTCCATTGGAGGCTCTGCTGTGCCGGGCAGCCGTGCAAGCTCCGAGACGGCACTGGACGAAACGGGACACCGAATCCTTGCGGAGCAGGCCCCGGTTGACGGATAGCCTCGACTCGTCAGCAGGAGGCATATCCGATGTCAGTTATGTGGAGCGAAGCCGTTCTCCCGGGGCTCGCGTTGTTGCTGTTCATATGTTGTGGGACGGAACTGGTCCTGCGCCGCTTCTTCAAGGGGCGCACCATCCTCTTCCGGCGCAGCAGCAGTGCACGGCGCCCTTTGACCGGTCACGCATTCGACGAGTTCAACCTGATCTTCAACGCCAACAAGCTGGTCGAGGTCGAGCAGCAGCAACTGCAGGAAGTGCTCCGCGACGACGAGGGCGACGGCGCCCCGCCGCGGACGCGCATCGACCTGGACAAGGGGGTCGCCAGCATCGTCCTGCCCAGCGAGGACGGGACTCCCGGTCCCCGGCCGACCGCCGACGACCGGTCGGAGGCCGGAGACGGTCCCGCCCGGTGACGCCGTCGCAGACGCTCTACCTTCTCCTGGACCTGGCCCTGATCCTCGGCCTGGCGCGTGTTCTGGGGGCGGCCGCGCGGGCGTGCGGCCAGCCGGCGGTCATCGGCGAGATAGTCGCCGGCGTGCTGCTGGGGCCCACCCTGCTCAGGGCACACTTCGCGGGGGTCCTCTTTCCCGCCGAGGTGCGGCCGCTGCTGAGCGCGCTCGCCGGTGTGGGCCTCGCCCTGTTCATGTTCGCCGTCGGGTTGGAGATCGACCTCGGCGTCCTGCGCGGAGGGGGCCGGGTCACCCTGTGGGCGACCGCCTTCTCGACACTGCTGCCACTCGGTCTGGGTGCCGCGCTGGCGTGGCTCCTGGCGGATTCGCACCGCCAGGGCCCGCTCCCGGCCTTCGTGCTGTTCTTCGCGGTCGCCATGGCCGCGACGGCGTTCCCCGTGCTCGCCCGGATCATCGCCGACCGCGGACTGACCCACACCCGGATCGGTACGACCGCCCTGACGTGCGCGGCCATCACCGATCTGCTGGTCTGGATCCTGCTGGCGGTGGCGGCTGCCGTGGCCACGGGGACGCACCTCGACTGGCGTCTCGTGCTGCTGGTGCCGTATGCCGTCCTGATGATCACTGTGGTCCGCCCCCTGCTCCGCAAGGCGGGCGAACGGAGCAGGCGCAGGAAGGCCCAGGGCACGGAATCCGGCGGCTCCAGCGAGAACATGAACGTCCTGGTCCTGGTGCTGGCCGGGCTCTTTCTGTCGTCGGCCTGCACCGAGTGGATGGGCCTGCACTACATATTCGGAGCGTTCCTGTTCGGCGCCGTCATTCCGCGGGACGGCGGCAGCGCACTGCGCGACGGCGCGCTGCAGCGGATGGAGCCGCTGTCCAGACTGCTCCTGCTGCCCGTGTACTTCGTGCTGGCCGGGCTCAAGGTCGACCTCTCCCGGCTGGAGCTTGCGGACCTCGGCACCCTGGCCGCCATCCTCGTGGTGGCCATGGCCGGAAAACTCCTCGGCGCGTACCTCGGGGCGCGTCTCGGCGGCTTCGGCAGACGGCCCGCGGCCGCGCTCGGCGCCCTGTTGAACACGCGCGGCCTCACCGAACTGGTGGTGCTGGGCGTGGGGTTGGAACTGGGCCTGCTGGACGGGACGCTGTACTCGCTGATGGTGGTGATGGCGGTGACGACCACAGCGCTCACCGGCCCCCTGCTGACCCGGATCCTGCCGGCAGCCGGGAAGAGCGGGACGACGGCCGGGCAGCCCGCTCCGGCAGGCTCCCGTGCGGGAGCCGGTTCGGCCCGTGAAGTGGTCTCGGCAGCCGAGAAATGATCGCGTGAAGGATCGTACGCGGCAGGACCGGATGAATCCCGGGGCGCTGCGGCCGGCGTACGGTCAGAGCGAGAGGAACGGGCTGGGCGCACCATGCCATGAGACGCGCAGCGCCTCACGGGCCGGGTGCACGCGACGAACACGGCCACGCCGATCTCGCCGGCCTCCACACCGTCGGCCACCCCTTGTGCTCTCGGGTACGCGGAGAGCTACATGGCGCGGCGCCTCTTCGCGGGGCTCTCCACGACCGGCAGCAACCGGGTGTTCATGGAGCTGCCCAAGGAGCTGGACAAGGAAGGATCCCCCTCCGAAGCGGTACGCAGGTTCCTGTCGCGCAACCGCACCGGCGCGCGGGTGTGGCCCGGTGACGACGCGGTCCGCGAGGCCATCCGCACCCGGCCCTTCTACAAGACGGGCCGCAGCAACCAGCGTTTCCAGATTTTGCGCAGGCTGGAGGAGAGCTACGAGTCGGCCGAGCCCGTCGACTACGAGAAGGCGCAGCTCACCGTGGAGCACGTGCTGCCGCAGCGTCCCGCACAGCAGTGGTTCGACCTGCTGGCGCAGGAGGCCGGTGACGAGGCGAGCCCCGAGGAGATCCACGCCCAGCTCGTGCACACGCTCGCCAACCTGACGCTCTCCGGGGAGAACGCGCGTCTGTCCAATCACCCGTTCCACCGGAAGCAGGAGCTGCTGGACTCCAGCGCACTGCGCATGAACCAGCGGATCGCGGCGCAGGAGAGCTGGGGCAGGGCGGAGGTCCTCGCCCGGGCCGACGAGCTGGCCGACCGGGCCGTACAGCTGTGGCCGGGACCGCTGGACGGAGTGCTGCACGCCGACGACGAGTGGGCGGGCTGGCGCGAACCGCGTGAGACCCTGCTCGCCGTCCCGGCCGGGACCTGGACCTCGTACGGCGATCTGGCCTCCCTCATCGGCACGAGTGCCATTGCCGTCGGGAACCACGCCTCGACGCAGCAGGGACTGCACTGCGCGTACCGCGTGCTGACCGTGGACGGACGGATCGCCGGCGGGTTCCGGTGGACCGATGACCGGCACTCCGGTGACCCTCGGCTGGTCCTGGAGGCCGAAGGCGTCCCCTTCGATGCGAACGGCCGGGCACTGAAGTCCCACCGGCTGACGACCTCCGACCTGGCTGTTCTCGTGGGCAGGGAGCTGCCGGAGGAGTCGCTGCCGGGGACGGCGCCCCAGAGCGGTGACGAGACGACGGAGAGCGCGGCCGCCCGGTTCGAGGCACTGCTGCGGGACAACCAGCCGCCCGAGGTCGTCGACGGCGTGCTGGCCGCCCTGCGGTTCTGGGTGGAGCAGGGCGGATACCAGGTCTACGGCAAGGCGGCGGAGACGAGCTGCTTCCCCACCGTGGACGCCGGGGGTCCCGCTGCTCCGCGCGCCCTGTGGCCGATCGCGTTCTGCCCGGTGACGGGCACGGTGGAGGTGGTCTTCCAGTACCTCAAGCGGCGGCCGCCGTTCGACGACGAGCCGCTGCGGCGCGCGCTGATGCAGCGCTTCAACGCCGTGGAAGGAATCGACCTGGCCGAGGCCAAGCTGGACCTCCGCCCGTCGTTCCCGATGGAGGTCTTCGCCGGACACGGCGAGGAGATCCACGCCGTACTGGAGTGGTTCGTCCACGAGGTCGCCCTGGCAGAGGCCCGGCGTCCGTTCGACGACGCCGACGTGGCCGTGTTCTGACCTGAAACCGGCCGGCGGGCGGAGCCACGCGGCGCCGGATCGCAGCCTTGCCGGAAGACCGCGGCTCGGGTCCGCCTGCCCGGGCCGCGCTGCGTCCAGGTGGTGCGGTCGGCGTGTTCGTCTACGAAGAGTGACGGCCGTGCGGGGGACCGAGCCGCGGCCGGAGGACGACGTTCGGGCAGGTTGGCGCTGTTCCGTGACACCGACGGCCCTGCATCGAAGGACCGGCTTCAACAAGCGGGAAGGATGCATAACGTCATACATCTGTCGCTGTGGGTGACTGATCGCCCACGGCAGGCGCCCCGCCTGTCCGCACGTGCTCACAGGTGAGGAGTCACATGTCACGCAGGCACCGCTCCAAGAGATTCGCGGCGTCGCTCTCGGCGCTCGCGGCCACCGCCCTCTTCGTCGCAGCCGTCCCGGCCACCGCCCACGACGGGGCCAACCATCCCGATGAGGCCGCCGAGGCGGCGACGCTGGGCGCCGGGCATGCTCAGGAGCATGCCAAGATCCGCGCGGCGGCCCGGGCTCTGGGCGGATACTCCCAGCTCGCGCGGATCGAAAGCCTCGGCAATCTCACCAGGTCGCAGGAGCTGGCGAACTCGAAGTTCCATCCCAAGGCGTACGGGCAGTTCGCGGAGTACTTCCCGTCGCCCGACTTCGCCGCCCACATGGCCATGCTGCCCACCGGCAAGGTGCTGCTGTTCTCCTTCGAGCGGGTGGAGACCGATCCCACGGAGGAGCCGGCTCCGACCAACACGCTCGGGCCGGAGAACGCCGGCCGCGCCTTCCTCTGGGATCCGGGTAAGGGGACCGGCCCGGAAGCGTTCACCAAAGTCACCCCGCCCGAGCTGGTCGTGCCGGACGGCACGGACGTGAAACGCCCGGCCCCCTTCTTCTGCGCCGGGCACGCCTTCCTGCCCAACGGCATGCTCGGCGTCTTCGGCGGGAACCTCGGCTTCGGCGGAGGCGCCGGAGCGAAGCTGTCCCTCGTCTTCGACCCGTGGACCGAGTCGTGGGCGGTCAACAAGGACATGACGGTGGGCCGCTGGTACCCGTCCGTCGTCACCGCCCCCGACGGGCGCCTGCTCATCATGTCCGGCCACACCGAACAAGGTTGGGGGACCTCCACCTCGGTCATCGAGAGGTTCCCGGCCAAGGGTCATCCGGTCCCCTTCGAGAAGACCCTGATCCCGCGGGACGTTCCCACCGACACCCTTCGCGTCGACGCCCCGTTCGGCGAGGACAGCGACTACCCGCACCTGTTCACGCTGCGCGACGGCAAGGTGTACGGCCTGGGGCGCCACGCCACCCGCCAGTGGGCCTTCGACACGGTCGCCGAGACGCGTACGGACCTGCCAGCCCGCCCGGACGGCGTCCATCGCGGCTACGGCTCGGCGGTGGCACTGCCCGCCGGATTCCGCGGCCCCGACTCCGTACTGGTCCTCGGCGGTGACCGCGACGACCCCAACACCTACCAGCTCGCGAACGGGGTGTGGGAGAAGAAGCAGCCGCGCGCCTTCGGCCGGACCCAGGACAACACCCTCATCCTCCCGGACGCGAGCCTGCTGACGGTCAACGGCGCCCACGGCATCCGGGACTACGGAAACGGCGACTACAACCCCAAGTCCGATCTCAAGTACCGCCAGATCGAGACCCGCAACGCGCTCGGGGAGTGGCGGCTCGGCCCCGTACAGCGGCTGCCGCGCGGCTACCACGCCAACTCGGTGGTCCTGCCCGACGGCCGGATCATGGTCACCGGCGACGAACTCCAGCAGCTCGCCAACGACCCGAAGATCGATGACGACATGAACGGCAGCATCGAGATCTTCGAGCCCGCCTACCTCCACCAAGGTGCCCGGCCCAAGCTCGACCAGGTGCCGGACGGCCCCATCGGCTTCGACTCCCGTTTCAAGGTGACGACTTCGACCCCCGGTCAGGTCAAGAAGGCCATCCTGCTGGCGCCGACCACCGCGACCCACGCGGTCAACACCAGCCAGCGCCACCTGGAACTGCGCATCGTCCACCGTCACGGCGACACGATCGCGCTCCAGGCCCCGCCCTCAGCCAACGATGCCCCGCCCGGCCACTACATGCTCTTCCTGCTGGACGAGAAGGGCGTACCGAGCACGGCCCGGTTCGTGTCCCTGCGCTGAACGAGGCGAACGGGAGCGAAGCGACGGCTCGGTCCTGGATTCCGGCTCTCCGGATTCCAGGCCGGGCCGTCGCCCGTGCGGCGCGGCGCGCCATGGCCCCGGCGGTCGGCGGCACGGATCACGAGGCGTGGGCGCCGGATGTCGCCCCGGCCCGGTGGGCCGTCATTTCCGCCGTCACCGCCGTCAGCAGTGCCTCCCGGGCGGCGATCGCCGCGCGCAGCTGCGACGCTTCCAGCGCAGTCACCACCGTCCGCGGCGAGATGCCGAACCAGGGAAGGTAGGAGAGCACCCGCCGGGCGTCACCGTAGTGTCGCCGAATGCTGTCGCCCAGGATCTGCCCCCGGTCGGCGACGGCGCTCAAGGTGTCCTCCGACAGGGCGTGCACGGCTCCCGGTGCCACCAGTTCCTCCACATACCGGGTGTCTCGCCGGCCGGGGTGGCGCGTCGTCGTCGACACCCAGACAGGGCGGGGGGCCAAGGCGCCGGCCGTGGCCAGCGCGGCCCACCGCGGGGAGTCGAGCACGTGCTGCTGCTTCTCGTAGGCGAGACGGGCGTTGGCGACGGCGGCGGTCCCGGTCAGCGCCCGGGCTTCCGGGGTTCCGGCCCGGGCCAGGGCGCGATCCACCTCGGTGTCCAGCGGACTGACCGAGAAGGAGGCCACGGCGCTGAGGGACGACAAGGGCGCCCCGCGGTCCCGCGCCTGTTCGAGGCCGTCGAGGAAGCGCTCGTTCACCCTGTGGAACCGCTCCACCGAGAAGATCAGCGTCGCGTTGACGTTCATCGACTCGGCGAGGCAGGCGGCGATGACGGGAAGGTTCTGCGCCGTGGAGGCAATCCCGACCGCCAGATTCGGGCGGTCCACGGCCCGCCACAGCGCGCGGGCCTCCGCCAGCGTCGCACCCGCGTCCCACGCGTTGCGCGGGTCGAGGTCGACCGATACCAGCCCCTCGCGCCCCCCGGTGCTCGCGTGCACGACCAGCAGGGCGTCGCACAGCCGCCTGACGGCGTCCACCGTGCGGTCCCAGAGGACTTCCTCGGCACTGAGCCCGTCCGCCCGTCCGTGCGACGGTTCTCCGGACCCGGAGAACCGCCCCGGAGGTGGGGCCGAGGGTGACCAGGGTGCGGCGATGCCCGTGACGTGACCCCGCGCGATCAGCTCGCGCAGGGCGCCGGCGTCCCGTCCCGTGCTGCCGGAGCCGTCCAGCCAGACCGACATGCCCTGGGCGGTGAGCCGCGCGGCGACGGTGTCCATCTCCTTCCCGGTGAGCGTGCGGCTGCCGACAGGTGATCCGCGGCCGGGGTCGTCGGGGTGTGCCCGTCCGCGCGCGTCCGCGCGAGGTCCGGCGATGCTATGGGCCATCGGGTTCCTTCTCCTTCGCTGCTTCGCCGGTCCGGCCCCAGGGCCCCCGGCCGGTGGGGAGCGGTGGTGTCAGCGTTTCGAGGCGGGTAGTTCCGGCAGCCGGGGCGGCAGTCGGCGGGCGAGCGGACCGGGCAGGGCGCGGACGACCACGAGGGTGGAGGCCCCGCCGTGCGTGTGCAGTTCGCCCTGCGTGCCGTGGGGGAGCAGCAGAACCTGGCCGGGTCCCGCCGGCGTCGGCGGGGACTGACCGTCATGGAGGGCGATCGCGCCGCTCAGGACGAGGACGGCCTCCTCCGTGCCGTCGTGGGTGCGGACCGGCAGTACGGCTCCGGCCGGCAGGTCCCAGTACTCCACGCCCTCGCACTCGCTGTAGAGCATGCCGCGACGGATCAGGCTCTGCCACTTCGCCCGCACGGGGCCGGCGACGACGGCCACGTCGCCCGTTGCGGTCGACACGATCACGCGGAGCCGCCTTCACGGCTGACGGCGAGGGTCACCACTGCCAGCCGGAGCGGGGTCCCGGCGGTGAACTCCGTACGGGATCCGGCGGACAGCAGCAGACAGGTGCCGGCCGCCAGGTGCACCACCTCGGTGACGCCCTCGGCCGACACCACGCCCTCTCCCTCGTGCACGAAGAGAGCGAGCTCGGCGTCGTCGCGACCGAGCACCCGATGCCCGCCCGGCGGGAGTTCCATCAGTTCGACGCGCTTGAGCGGCCCGCTGAAGACTCCCGCGGTGTCGACGGTCCTCTCCTCGAACAGGTCGTGTACCACGGCCTTCGTCATGTCTGCTCCCATGGGTGGCTGGGCGCCGGCCAGCACGGCGGTGGTGGCCGGCGCGAGGGTTTCGATGACCCACCAGTCGAGAGGGGTGTCACCGGTGTTGTGCAGGCCGTGGACGTTCCCGACGCTCGTCAGGGCCAGCGAGCCGGCGCGTACAGGATGTTCCCGGCCGTTGAGCAGGAGGTCACCCGATCCGGAGAGGATGAGGTAGATCTCTTCGGTACGGGTGTGCCGGTGCTCGCCGCTGACCGCGCCGACGGGGAGCGAGGCCCATTCCACGGCCTCGCTCTCCGAGCGGAGCTGGCGGCGCGTGGCGAAGGCCTTCCAGTACGTCTTGCCCTGCGCCCCGTGGACTCCGTAGACCGATGCCTTGTGGCGGGTGGTGCCCACGGCCGTCCAGGGCACGGGAGGGGCGCTGCGTCCGGTCACCGGGCGTCCCCCCAGTGCAGGTCGGCCAGCAGCTGCGAGGCGCTCTCCAGCTCGTCCTCGGTGAGGTCGTTGACGAAGACGGCGGAACCGATGCCCTGGGGGAGGGGCAGCCGCTGCTGACCGTCACGGTGCCGGACGGTGTCCCGCAGCGCCGGTACGAGCAGCTTGGGCGTGCACAGTTCGTGCCAGGTGGGCAGCCCGAGACCGGTCATCACGGACAGGATGCGGCGGCGCTCCCCGGAGGTCACCAGACCGCGCTGCTCCGCGATCACGGTGGTGAGCGCCATGTCGATGGCGACCGCCTCGCCGTGCAGCAGCTCGGGCATGGCGTGCATCTCGATGACCGGGCTGAAGGAGTGCCCGTAGTCGACCACGCGCTCCAGCACCTTCTCCCACAGGTTGGGCTGGAGCTCTTCGAGCATGCCGTGGATCGCGCGCTCGACCACCTCGACGGCCGCGTCCGCGGCGCCGTCCGGCGCGCTCTGGAGCCGTTCGGCGAGGAGGCGCGCACCGTGCGCCTCCAGGAGGCCGAAGAGCCGCTCGTCCTTGATCAGGGCGATCTTGAGAATTTCGGCGAGGCCGTTGCTGATGTGCCGCTCGTCGAGGGTGGCCAGGAAGGTCCGGTCGAGCAGGGTGCGGTCGGCGGGGAAGTAGGTGCCGACGCGGTTCTTGTGGCCGTCGTTGTTGACGCCGGTCTTGGCGCCGACGCCCGCGTCCACCAGGCCTATGAGCGTGGTCGGGATTCGGATCCAGGGGGTCGCGCGGCGGTAGACGCTGGCGGCGAAGCCCACGATGTCCATGAGGACGCCACCACCGATGGCGATCACCGGTTCGCGGCGGCGGTCGATGCCGAAGCCGTCGAGGCTCTTGATCACCTCCTGCACCTGCCGCAGGTCCTTGGCCGATTCGCCGTCCTCGAGCACCAGCATCCGGCACTCGACCCCGTGGTGCTCGAAGTACGCGCGGATGCGGGCGCCGTACAGCTCTTCGACGACGGAGTCCACGACGACCAGACGGCGGGCGTGATCGCCGTCGGCGACATCCTCGATGATCGCGCGATTGTCGAAGTCCAACAGGCCCTCTTCCAGGCGGACTTCGTAGTCGACCTGCTTGACGGCCCGTACGGACCAGTGGGTGATCGGGTTGCCGACGGTGAACAGGCCGCCGCTGCCGCTGCGTTCGGTCGACTGAAGGCCTGGCTGCATGACTGTCTCCCTCGATGAGTGCTTGCCGGAAGAGTACGTCGTATTCAATGCATGCGCTAGCAAGTTATGTCACACCGCGCTCCCCTTGCCTGACAGCGGCTGGGCCATATTATTTGCATTCGAATGCAATGAATACTACCTTCGGCTACCAGGGACGGGGGAGTCGAGCACATGGGGGCGGGAATGCAGACAGCAGCACTCGTGCGGCCACCGGAGCCGGGCGGCATACCGGCCGTCCGGCGCGTGGACCACTTCGCGTTCACCGTGCCGGACCTGCCCGCGGCCGTCACCTTCTTCACCGACGTCCTCGGTGGTGAACTCTGCTACGTCGAAGGGCCCGTCGAGGACTCCGAGGGCGACTGGATGGCCCGGAAGCTGGGCGTCCACCCGAGGGCCTCGGCCAGGGTCGCGCTCGTGCGCGTCGGCCCCACCACCAACGTGGAGCTGTTCGAGTACACGGCCCCCGACCAGCGCACCCGCCCGCCCGGCCGCAGCGACACGGGGTGGACGCTCCTCTCCTTCCGGGTCGACGGCATCGCCCAGGCCGTCGCACGGCTGCGGGAGCATCCGGGGCTGAGCATCGAGTCGGACGTGACCACGCCGACCGTGCGGCCCGGCCGCTCCCTGCGTCGCGTGGGCTTCCGGGCCCCGTGGGGCCAGGACCTCCAGCTCTGCGGCGACTTCGATCCCCTCGCCCCGGAGGCCGCCGGCGACCCGGGTCCGGCCGTCGTGCTGGGAGCCGAACGTCTGGCCCTGGCCGTCGCCGACCTCGACGCCGCCGTGGGCTTCTTCATCTCGGTGGTCGGCGCCACCCCGCTCCCGCCCCGCAGGCCGCTGCCGCCCGGAGCGCAGCCTCGCGTAACCCTGCGCCTGGGACCCACCGACCGGATCGAACTGCGGCAGGCCGGCCCGGAGGGCTCGACCACACCGCCCCGCAACAGCGACGTCGGAGGGCACCACATCGCCTTCCACACCGACGACGTGGACGGGGCCGCACGCCACCTGGCCGCGCAGCCCGGGGTCCACGTGATGGGTGCCCCCGAGACCATCGCGGCCGGTCCCATAGCGGGCAACCGCTGGGTCTACTTCAGCACCCCCATCGGCGTGCAGATGGAAATCCTCTGCATGCCGGACGGCCGGCTCCCGTACGAACGCGAGACCGCGGCGCGACGAGCCGTCTCGCGCGGTCACACCTGGCGCTGACGCGCACCGCGCCACGAACGCCGGCCGGCCACGCGCCGTCGCGCCCCACCACCACCACCACCCAAGGAGCAGACACCCCCATGCGCTGGAACGATCTCTACATCGCCGGAACGGGCGCCTTCCTGCCCAAGCAGGTCTCCGTCGAGGAGGCCATCGAGACCGGTCAGTACGACGAGGAGTCCGCCCAGCACAGCGGCCACCTCGCGCTCACCGTCGCGGCCCCCGAGGACAGCATCCCGGAGATGGCCGTGCGGGCCGGGCGTCAGGCACTGGAACGCTCCGGGTACCTCCCCGAGGACGTTGCCGCAGTGACGTACTCCGTCGTCTTCCACAACGGCATCGACATCTGGAACTCCGCCTCCTACATCCAGAAGGGCATCGCCCGCGCGGGAGCCCTGTCCGCGGAAGTGCGCTCCGGATCGAACGGCGGCCTCATCGCCGCGGAGCTGGCCGCGGCCTACCTGTTCGCCCACCCGGAGGCCAAAGTCGCCGTCTCCACCGCGGGCGACCTGTGGACGGATCCCTACTTCGACCGCTGGCGGACCGACCGCATCCTCTACGGCGACGGCGCTGCGGCCGTGGCCCTCTCCCGGCAGGGCGGATTCGCCCGGGTGCTGTCCATGGCCACCAACACCGACCCCGACCTCGAGGCGATGCACCGCGGCCACGAGCCGTTCGGTCCCTTCCAGCACGACGCCGACCACCCCATCGACCTCAACCGCCGCCACCAGCAGTTCCTGGAGGGCTTCGACAAGGACGAGGTGTGGCGCCGGGTCGAGACCGGTCTGCGCAAGGCCGTCGACCAGGCGCTGGAGGAGGCCGGATGTTCCATGGACGACATGGACCACATCGTCGCTCCGCACTTCGGAGCGGGCCTGACGGTGCGCCAGTGTCTTGCGCCCATCGGTGTCCACGACTTGAAGCGCACGGCGTGGGAGTTCTCCCGCCGTACGGGGCACATCGGCCCCGGTGACCAGTTCGCGGGCCTCAACCACCTCGCCGAGACCGGTGCGTTGGCGCCCGGCAAGCGTGTCCTGCTCCTCGGCGTCGGCGGCGGTTTCAGCTGGACGGGCGCGGTGCTGGACATCGTCGCAAAGCCCCGCTGGAGCGGCGCCCCCGCGTAGCGCTCCGCCATCACGCCCGGCCGCTCACCGCGCCGGGCCGTCCACCTCACACCAGACAGAAGGCAGCCAGCCATGCCCGTCGGAATCGTCGGCGTGGGCGCGTACGCCCCGTCGCGTGTCATCGACAACCACCAGATCAGCCAATGGGCCGGCATCCCCGAGGAATGGATCGCCGAGCGGACCGGCGTCCTGAGCCGACGCTACGCGGAACCGGGCACCGCGACCTCGGAACTCGCCGCCCGCGCGGTGGAACGGCTCTTCGGGGAATCGCCGTACGATCGCGAACAGGTGGGCCTTACGGTGCTCGCCACCTCCACCCCCGACCAGCCGCAGCCGGCCACCGCGGCGCGCATGCAGAAACTGCTGCGCATGCACGGAACCCCGGCGTTCGACCTCAACGCCGTCTGCTCCGGCTTCGTCTACGGGCTCACCGTGGCCCGCTCGATGCTGCTCGCGGACCCCTCGATCGGCAACGCCCTGGTCGTCGCCGCCGACATGTACTCCACGATCATGGACCGCTCCGACCGGCGCACGGTCTCGCTGTTCGGCGACGGCGCCGCGGCCGTGCTCCTGGGGGAGGTGCCCGAGGGCTTCGGCATCCATGCCACCCGGCTGTACGCCGAAGGCGACGGCGCGCACCTGGTGGAGGTCCCCGCGGGTGGCACGCGCGAGGTGGCGGACGACGCCGCGCGCGAGGCGGGGCGCCACTACTTCCGGATGGAGGGACGGTCGGTCAAGGAGTACGCCCTGCAGATCATTCCCAAAGTGGTGGACGACGTGCTGAGCACCGCCGGGTGGACGGTCGACGACCTCGACCGGGTCTTCATCCACCAGGGCAACACCAGGCTGGTCGAGTCGGTCGCCGCCGCGCTCGGCGTCGACATGGCCAAGGTGCCGCTCACGGCTCCCCGGTTCGGCAACACCGGGGCGGCCTCCATTCCCTTCACCCTCGCCGACGCCCACGGGACACGGCCGTTGCAGCGAGGCGACAAGGTGCTGTTCGCCACCGTCGGCGGCGGAGTGACCGCGGGGGCGGCAGCCCTCACCTGGTACTGAGAGGAATCCACCCATGCGACTCAAGGACAAGGTGGCCGTCATCACGGGCGGCACCCGCGGGCTGGGACGGGCCATAGCCGAGCGCTACCTCGACGAGGGTGCCACTGTGGTCTGCGCGGCGAGGAATCCCTACGACATCGAGCATCTGATCCGTCAGCTGCCCGACCGAGTGCTGTTCCACCGGACGGACGTGGCGGACCCCGTCAGCGTCGAGGAGCTCATGGACGTGGCCGTCGCCGCGTACGGGCGCATCGACGTCCTGGTGGCCAATGCCGGGGTCAACCACGACGGCAAGGTGGACCGGATCAGTCCCGAGGCCTGGCGGGCCATGGTGGACACCAACATCAACGGCACCTTCTACACCCTGCAGAGCGCCGCGAAGCGCATGATCGCGCAGGGCGTCGGGGGACGCATCATCACCGTCTCGTCGAGCATGTCCACCCGGGTGGCGATCGGCGCGGCCGGCTACTCCGCGACCAAGTCGGCCATAGAGACCCTCACCAAGGTCTCGGCGATCGAACTGGGCCGCAAGGGCATCCAGGTCAACTCCCTGGCTCCGGGAGTGCTGGAGGACGGAATGGGGCGCGAGCTGTCCCGGAACCAGAAGGTGTGGGAGGCCTACCACCACCGCTTCTCCCTGGGCAGGACGGGAACGCTGGACGAGGCCGCACTCGGCGCGGTGTTCCTGGCGAGTGAGGACAGCTCCTACGTGAACGGCCACGTACTCGAAGTCAATGGAGGTCTACTGTGGGCATGACAGCGCCCGAACCCCGCGTCCGGCTCGTCGTCGAGGACGGCATCGGCACGATCGAGCTGGCCCGCCCGCCGGTCAACGCACTGGACCATCAGGCACAGGCGGAGCTCCGCGAGGCCGCGGAGGAGGCCGCCGCGCGCACGGACGTGTCCGCGGTGGTCCTCTACGGCGGTCCCGACAGCTTTTCCGCCGGGGCGGACATCCGTGAGATGGCGGGCCTGCAGCTGGTGGACATGGTTCTGTGGGCGAGCCGACTCCAGGGCGCGTTCACCGCGGTGGCGGACATCCCCAAGCCTGTGGTGGCCGCGGTCACCGGCTTCGCCCTCGGCGGCGGATGCGAGCTGGCCCTGACGGCCGACCACCGGATCCTGGCCCCCGAAGTGCAGATCGGGCTGCCCGAGATCAAGCTGGGTGTGATCCCCGGCGCGGGCGGCACCCAGAGGCTCTCCCGGCTGGTCGGCACGGCCAGGGCCAAGGAGATCATGTTCACCGGGCGTCCCCTGACCGCGGCCCAGGCCCTCGCCGTCGGGCTGGCCGACCGGGTCGTCCCGCGGGACGAGGTACTCGCGGAGGCGCGGGCCTGGGCCGTGCAGTTCGTGGGGGGCCCCGCGCTCGCCCTGCGGGCGGTCAAGCAGGCGGTGGACCTCGGCACGGGTACGGACCTGCGTTCCGGCCTGGAGTTGGAGCGCGCCCTCTTCGAGGGGCTGTTCGGTACCCGTGATCAGCTGGCGGGCATGCGGGCCTTCGTCGAACAGGGGCCCGGCAAGGCGGTCTTCGAGGGCCGCTGAACACCTCACCGGCCGTTCGCCCACCATGCACGGAC